>NZ_JBPQTK010000063.1:0-32790 GCF_051386315.1 Micromonospora sp. URMC 107 | reverse complement strand
GGGCACGGCCAGTTCGGGCGCGCAGCTCATGCTGGGCTGCGTCGAGCGGGGTCTCTTCCCGGCGGTCAGCCGGGCGGCGCGGCGGACGAGACCGGACAGCCGCAGCAGCCACCGCTGCTCGACCAGCAGCATCAGCGCCCGGGCCACCAGCGGCCGCCGCCAGCCCCGCCACTGGTGCACCCGCCACTGCTCCAGCAGGCTGCCGTACTCCACGCCGGCCGGACAGACCGGCTCGCAGGCGCGGCAGCCCAGGCAGAACGAGGACTGCTCGGCGAGGGTGGCGTCGTCGGGGGGCAGGGTGCCGTCCTGCAACGCCCGCATCAGCGTGATCCGCCCGCGCGGCGAGGACGCCTCGTCGCCGGTCATCGCGTACGTGGGGCAGGCCGGCAGGCAGAACCCGCAGGAGATGCAGCGGGACAGCTGCTCCGGGTCGAACACGTCGCCGGTCACGATCCGAGCTTTCCGGGGTTGAGGATGCCCGCCGGGTCGAAGGCGGTCTTGATGCGGCGCAACAGGGCGAGCTGGTCGTCGCCGAGCCGGGCGGCGAGGAACGGCAGTTTCGCCGCCCCCACCCCGTGCTCGCCGGTGATCGTGCCGCCGAGGTCGATGGCGGCGGCGAAGACGTCGGCGAAGGCCGCCTCGGCCCGGCGTACCGCCTCGTGGTCCTCGGCCGAGTCGAGCACGCAGGTGGGGTGCAGGTTGCCGTCACCGGCGTGGCCGAAGGTGGCGACGGCCACGTCGTGCCGGGCGGCGATGGCGTCGATCCGGTCGACCATCTCGGCGATCCGCGGCCGGGGCACGGTCGCGTCCTCCAGAATGGTCACCCCGCCCCGGCGGGACAGCGCCGGCAGCGCGCACCGCCGGGCGGCCAGCAGCGCCTCGGCCTGGGCGATCTCGCGGGCCGTGGTGACCTCCACGGCGCCGGCCTCGACGCAGGCCGCGCCGATCCGCTCCAGGTGGGTGGCGACCAGGTCCGGCGGGCCGTCGTCGCCGAAGAGCAGCAGGGCGCCCGCGTCGGCGCGGAGTCCCAGGTGGGCGAAGTCCTCCACGGCCTCGATGCAGGCCCGGTCGAGGAACTCCAGCGTCGCTGGCACCACCCCGGCCCGGATCACCCGGGCGACCGCCTCCCCCGCGTCGGCCAGCGTCGGGAAGTACGCGACCCCGGTGTTCGTCGACGCCGGGGCGGGCAGCAGCGCCACGGTCGCCTCGGTGATCACGGCGAGGGTGCCCTCGGACCCGGTGAGCAGCCGGGTCAGGTCGTAGCCGGCGACGTCCTTCCACAGGCGTCCGCCGGTGCGGATGACCTCGCCGGTGGGCAGCACCGCCTCCAGGCCCAGCACGTAGTTGCGGGTCACGCCGTACTTCAGGCCGCGCAGCCCGCCCGCGCAGGTGGCGATCGTGCCGCCGACCGTGGCGACGGTCCGGCTGCCCGGGTCGGGCGCCCAGAGCAGGCCCCGCGCGGCGGCCGCGTCGGCGAGGGCGGCGCTGGTCACGCCAGGTTGCACCCGGGCGAGCAGTTCGTCCGCGCTGATCTCCAGGATGGCGGCGAGCCGGGTCAGCACCAGCACGATCCCGCCGCGCAGCGGCACGGTCGCGGCGCACAGGTTGGAGCCCGCGCCGCGGGGCACCACGGGCACCCCGTGCCGGGTGGCGAGCGCCAGCACCGCGGCCACCTCGGCGGTGTCCGCCGGGAAGACCACCGCGTCCGGGCGGTGCGAGAAGAGGGGCGTGGCGTCCCGGGCGTACGCCACGAGGTCGCCGGCCGCGTCGTGCACGTGCGACGGGCCGACGATGCCGCGCAGCTCGGCGAGGACGGTCGCGGACAGCGCCATGCCCACCCCTTCCCGGCGCGTCGGTCGCGCGCCCGTAGGTTTTTGCCGGCCTTCGACCGTCTGTCCGGCGACAGTTTTCACCGATCATAGAGAGCCGGACGGGTCAGGTGAAGACGGCGGGCCCGGCGGTCAGCCCGGCGGCAGGTGCTCCCGCAGCGCGGCGAACTCGGCCACCGTGAGGAAGGACGGGTTGGCCCCCTGCGGCTGCCGGAGCACCTCCGCGCCGGCCAGCCGGGCATCGGCCCGGAAGAGCTCACGGGGCACCCGGTGCGCCTCGTCGAGGACCGTCAGGTCCAACGGCACCGTCCAGGCCGCGCCCGGCTCGCCCGGCAGCGCGGCGGCGGCCACCCGCCCCACGCCCCAGACGCCGTACGCGAGCCGGCCGCGGCTGCCGCTGGCCCAGAAGACCACCGGCTGACCGGCGCGCATCAGCCGGACCCGGTAGCCGGGGCGTACGCACCAGCCCGTCACCCGCGGATCGCGGGCGAAGCGGCCGGCCAGGTCGACCCGGTCCGCGTTGCCCTTGACCAGCCACGCGCCGAGGTCGTCGAGGTGCACCCGTCGGTCGGTCACCCCCTCATCCTCGCCCGGATCCCGGCCGGCCGCCGACCGGCCGGGACCGTCGTCAGACGACGTGGCGCAGGTATCCCGCCACCGACGCGTCCAGGACCTCCCGGCCGGGCCGCGCCCACACCTCGGCCGAGAAGACCTCCACCTCGATTGGCCCGGTGTAGCCGGTCGCGTCGACGGCCTCCCGCAGCCGGCGCAGCTCGATGCAGCCGTCACCGGGCAGCGCCCGGCCGAGCAGCACCCCCTCGGGCAGCGGGGTGACCCAGTCGCACACCTGGAACGCGGCGATCCGCTCCCCCGCCCGGGCGATCTGCGCGTACACCGTGTCGTCCCACCACACGTGGTAGGCGTCGACGACGACCCCGACCACGCCCGGGTCGAACCGCTCGGCGATGTCGAGCGCCTGGCCGAGGGTGGACACCACGCAGCGGTCGGCGCAGAACATCGGGTGCAGCGGCTCGATCGCCAGGGTCACCCCCGCCGCGGCGGCGTGCGGGGCCAGCTCGGCGATGGCGTCGGCGACCCGGTGGCGGGCGCCCTCGACGTCCCGGCTGCCCACCGGCAGACCGCCGGAGACCAGCACCAGGACCGAGGTGCCGAGGGTGGCGGCCTCCTCGATGGCCCGCAGGTTCTCCTCCCGCCAGCCGTCGGCGGTGAAGAAGCCGCCCCGGCACAGGGACGTGACCTCGAGGCCGGCGTCGCGGACCAGCTTCGCGGCGCGGGCCAGCCCGTACTCGGCGACCGGCTCCCGCCACAGCCCGATCCCCGGTACACCGGCGGCGACGCAGCCGGCGACCACCTCGGGTAGCGGCCAGTGCTGCGACGTGGCCTGGTTAAACGAGAACCGCCGCAGCGCGTCCGCGCCGTCTCCGCTCACCCGGCGCCCCCCGGCCGCAGGGCTCGCGGGACCGGCGCTCACTGGTCCACCCCCGTCACGGTGAACAGCGCCCGGGCGCGGGCGGCGGCCAGGTCGGCGTCGGGCAGCAGCCCGGCGGCGTCGGCGAGGGTGAGCAGGGTCGCCAGGTGCGCCGGCGAGCGGCCGGACTGCGCCCCGCCGACCATCGTGAAGTGGTCCTGGTGCCCGGTCAGCCAGGCCAGGAAGACGATGCCCGTCTTGTAGTGCCAGGTGGGGGCCGCGAAGATGTGCCGGGCCAGGGGCACGGTCGGCGCGAAGATCGCGTCGTACGCCTCCCGGTCCCCCCGGTCCAGCGCGGCGAGCGCGGCGGCGGCGGCCGGCGCGATCGCGGCGAACACGCCGAGCAGCGCGTCGGAGTGACCGCTCGCGTCGCCCCGGATCAGCTCCGGGTAGTGGAAGTCGTCGCCGGTGTAGAGGCGCACCCCGGCCGGCAGCCGGCGGCGCAGCGCCACCTCCCGGCCGGCGTCCAGCAGGGAGACCTTGATCCCGTCCACCCGGGCGTCGTGGGCCTTGATCAGCTCGACCACGGCGTCGGCGGCCTCGTCGAGGTCGGTCGATCCCCAGTAGCCCGCGAGCGCCGGGTCGAACATCGGGCCGAGCCAGTGCAGCACCACCGGCTCGTCGGCGGCGCTCAGCAGTTCGTCGTACACCCGCAGGTAGTCCTCCGGGCTCCGGGCGGCGGCGGCCAGGTGGCGGCTGCACATCAGCACCGGGCGGGCCCCGGCGGCCCGCACGTCGTCGAGCTGCTCGCGGTAGGCGCGGGCGACCTCGGCCAGGGTGGCCGGGCCGGGCGGGAGCTGGTCCGTGCCGACCCCGGCGACGATCCGCCCGCCCACGGCACGGGCCTCGGCGGCGCTGCGCCGGATCAGCTCGCGGGTGGCCGGGTAGTCCAGGCCCATGCCGCGCTGCGCGGTGTCCATCGCCTCGGCCACCCCGAAGCCGTACGACCACAGGTGGTGTCGGAAGGCCAGGGTGCGGTCCCAGTCGAGCACGGCCGGGGCGCCGGGGATGTTCTCGGCCGTCGGGTCGGCGACCACGTGCGCGGCGGCGTACGCGATCCGGCTTTTCGGCGGAGCGGCGGGACGCGGGAAGCCGGTGCCCCCGGTCAACCGGTACCGCCGCCCTCCGGGCAGCACCACCTCGTTGTTCCCGCTCACAGCACCCCCTTCCGTTCGCGACTGCGGGGCTCGCAAACCCGGCTCACTCCTCGCGCTCACAGCTCCAGCTCCGGGATGTCCAGCCGGGCGCCCTCCCGCGCCGACCGCAGGCCCAGCTCGGCGAGCTGCACGCCGCGCGCGCCGGCCAGGAAGTCCCACGGGAACGGCTCGTTGGCGACGACGTGCCGCAGGAACGCCTCCCACTGCACCTTGAAGCCGTTGTCGAACTCCTCGTTGTCCGGCACCTCCGTCCACTGCGACCGGAAGGGCTCGGTGACCGGCAGGTCCGGGTTCCACACCGGCTTCGGGGTGACCGCGCGGTGCTGCACCCGGCAGCTGCGCAGCCCCGCCACGGCGCTGCCCTCGGTGCCGTCGACCTGGAACTCGACCAGCTCGTCGCGGTGCACCCGGACGCACCACGAGGAGTTGAGCTGCGCGACCACGCCGCCGTCGAGCTCGAAGATGCCGTACGCGGCGTCGTCGGCCGTCGCCGGGTAGGTGCGGCCCGCCTCGTCGACGCGCTGCGGCACGTGCGTGGCGGTGAGGCAGGAGACCGTGCGCACCCGCCCGAAGAGCTCCTCCAGCACGTACTGCCAGTGCGGGAACATGTCGACGACGATGCCGCCGCCGTCCTCGCTCCGGTAGTTCCAGGAGGGGCGCTGGGCCGGCTGCCAGTCGCCCTCGAAGACCCAGTAGCCGAACTCCCCGCGCACCGACAGGATCCGGCCGAAGAAGCCGCCGTCGATGAGCCGCTTGAGCTTGCGCAGCCCGGGCAGGAAGAGCTTGTCCTGCACCACCCCCGTACGCACGCCGGCGGCGCGCGCCGCGCGGGCCAGGTCGAGGGCGCCCTCGGTGTCCTCGGCCAGCGGCTTCTCGGTGTAGATGTGCTTGCCGGCCTCCAGCGCCCGGCGGATCGCCTTCTCCCGCTGCTGGGTGACCTGGGCGTCGAAGTAGATCTCGACGTCGTCGCGGGCCAGCGCCGCGCTCAGGTCGGTGGTCCAGTCGGTCAGCCCGTGCCGCTCGGCGATCTCGCGGAGCTTGGTCTCGCTGCGCCCGACCAGGACGGGCTCGGGCCAGATCGACGTGCCGTCGGCCAGGGGCACGCCGCCCTGCTCGCGGATGGCGAGCAGGGAGCGCACCAGGTGCTGCCGGTAGCCCATCCGGCCGGTGACGCCGTTGACGATGATGCCTATCGACCTGCGGGTCATGGTGATCCTTCCCTCCGCGGGCGCCTCCGACCGGGACGGCGGCGGGCGGCGACCTGTTCCACGCCTGCGCCGCCGCCCGGAGGTCCCCGGCGGCGGATTGTCAGGCAAGCGCTTTCCTGGGCAGCGTAGGGAACCCTTCCCGCCTCAGGCAAGGGGCTGTCCGGCCCCGTCGTGCGGCGGGCGTCGCCCGCCGGGCCGGCCGGGCGCGCGCGGGGCCGGGGAAGGGCTTTCGCTGCGGTACGGTGACGGGTGGCCGGCACCGGGGCGCGGCCGTCGAGAAACGACCGAGGGGGCGGCAGTGGCGACCCTGTCCGACGTGGCCCGGCGGGCCGGGGTATCGCCCGCGACCGCCTCCCGGGTGATCAACGGCAGCAGCAAGCCCGTCACCGAGGAGCTGCGCGAGCGCGTGCTCCGCGCCGTCGCCGAGTTGCAGTACGTCCCCAACGCGCACGCCCAGCTGCTGGCCCGCTCGCACCGCGTGGCGGTCGGCGTCATCGTGCACGACGTCTCCGACCCGTACTTCGCCGAGATCACCCGGGGCCTGCAACGGGTCGCCACCGACCAGGGCCGGCTGCTGATGATCTGCAACAGCTACCGCGACCCGGACCGCGAGCTGGAGTACGTCGAGCTGCTGCGCGGCCAGCAGGTCGCCGCGATCATCCTGGCCGGCTCGGGCTACCACGACGCCACCTTCACCCGCCTGCTCAACGAGAAGCTCGCCGCCTACGAGGCGACCGGCGGACGGGTCGCGGTCATCGGCCGGCACGAGCACTCCGGCGACGCGGTGATGCCGGACAACCGCGCCGGCGGCCGGTTGATCGGCGCGGAGCTCTACGAGCTCGGTCACCGGGCGATCGGGGTGGTGGCCGGGCCGGCCGTGCTCACCACCACCACCGACCGGCTCACCGGGCTGCGGGAGTCCCTCGCCGCGCACGGGCTGAGCCTGCCCGAGCACCGTGTGCGGCACGCCGAGTTCGACCGCGACGGCGGCGTCGCCGCCACCGCCGCCCTGCTCGACGCCGACCCCGAGCTGACCGCCATCGTCGCGCTCAACGACTCGATGGCGATCGGCGCGCTGGCGCTGCTGCGCTCCCGGTCGGTGGCGGTGCCCCGGCAGATGTCGGTCATCGGCTTCGACGACATGCCGATCGCCCGGGACGTCACCCCGGCGCTGACCACCGTCCGGCTGCCCCTGGTCGACATGGGGGCCCGCGCCATGTCGCTGGCGCTCGACCCGGGGGCGGCGGCGCCCCGCGTCGAGGTGCTGCCCGCCGAGGTGGTGCGCCGCGACAGCACCGGGCCGGCCCCCGAGGTCACCCCGGTCCGCCCCCGGGGGGTCGGATCCGCCGCGCCGGCCGGCTCCCGGCCGCCCGCAGCCACCGGTGGAGGCGGGCCGTCGCGGCCGTCGCCGCGCGGCGGAGGCTGAGCTTCCACACCGGTCCACGGCGGGTCCGGGCGCGGGCGTGACGACGACCATCGCGACGACGCAAGCACCGGCGCCCCGCCCGCACGGTCAGATGATGAAGTGGGTCCAGTAGGCGAGCCAGGTGACGAACAGCGCGCCCTGGAGCAGGGCCAGGGCGGCGGTCAGCCAGGCGTCGGCGCCCGCGTGGCGGGCCCAGCGGGCCAGCACGAGGGCGACCGGGAAGACGGCGATCAGGTAGCGCAGCAGGCTCTTGTACACCGGCGGTCCCATCGACAGCGGCACCAGGACCATGGTCAGCCCGTACACGAGATAGGGCAGCCCGAGCCGGCGGGCGCCCGCGACCAGGACCGCCAGCACCAGCACGGCGACCCACACCCGCAGGGCGTCGCGGGCCGGAGTCTCGGTCAGGCCGTGCCAGAGCACCGCCAGCGGGTTCTGCACACGGATGCCCCAGCCGGTCTCCTGGGCGTGCTTGTAGGCGAACCAGTCGCCGCTCTGCCACCGGCAGAACGCCATGAAGGCCAGCCAGCCGGCGGGCACCAGTGCCAGCGGCCAGCCGAGGCGGACGTACGTCCACCACGCGCGCGGGCCCAGCCGGTAGCGGTGCTGCCGCAGCAGCACCAGGGCGAGCGGGAGCACGACGAGGAACCCGACCGAGCGGCTCATCGCCAGGAAGAAGCCGACGACGCCCACGAGCAGCCAGCGCCGCCGCTCGGCCAGGTGGAAGGCGGCGAGCGCGAGGCAGAGGAACAGCGACTCGGTCAGCGCCGCCTGGAACAGGAACCCGGCCGGCAGCAGCACCAGGTAGCGGACGAACCGGCGGGCGGAGGCGTCGTCGCCGAGCAGCCGCTCGCCCAGCCGGTGGGCGTAGAAGAGCATCAGCAGGAACGCGACGTTGGCGACGAGCAGCAACGCCAGGGCGGTGTCCCCGCCCAGCAGCGGGGCCAGCGGACGGGCCAGGAACGGATAGAGCAGGGGAAAGCCGAAGTCGCGCCACGGCTCGTCGAGCGGCTGCCGCGCCAGGTGGTCGTAGAGGAACGAGTCCCAGGCGAACCAGAGCGCGAGCGCGCGGTGCCCGGAGACCGCCCGCTGCTGCTCGCGCATCGTCGTCTCGTCCGGCGGCGGCGCCCAGGGCACGTCGTCGAAGGCGCTCAGCGCGAGCACCCCGAGGGCGCTGAGCACGATCTTCGTACCGAAGAAGACGGCGAGGACGAACAGCCACGGCGACGGCACCCGGCCGGCGGCCCGCGACGCCGCCCGCCGCAGGTCGTGCCCGCGCCCGGCCAGCCGGCCGGACACCGCGCGCCAGCGCCGGTCCGAGACGGCCCGCACTCTGTCCATCACGCGTCTCCCGATCCGGCCGCCCGAACGGTGCCACATCCCCGTTCTCGCCCCGTTGACACGTCGGCGCGCCCCGGGGCGGACCGGGTGCCGGGAGCGCCGCACCCCGCGCGGCCCCGCCGGGGCCGGGGCGTCGCGGGACGGACGGGGATCCGGGGTGAGTTCGGGCCGGTGCCGGGTAAGCGGGCCGCCTCCGGGAGGCGGAAGCAGGGGGCGACGGGCATGGGCGAAGAACGCGGCACGGTGGTCATCGGCGCGGGGCCGGCAGGCCTCACCGCGGCGTACGAGCTGCTCCGGCGGGACAGCCCGGTCCGGGTGTTCGAGGCCGACGAGGTGGTGGGCGGGATCAGCCGCACCGTCGAGCGGGACGGATGGCGCTTCGACATCGGCGGGCACCGGTTCTTCACGAAGGTGGCCCGGGTCGAGGAGTTCTGGCACGAGATCCTGCCCGACGAGGACTTCCTGCTGCGGCCCCGGATGAGCCGGATCTACTACCGGGGCGCCCTGTTCGACTACCCGCTGAGCGCGACGAACGCCCTGCGCAACCTCGGCGTACGGGAGGCCGTGCTCTGCATGGGCTCGTACGCGCGGGCCCGGCTGCGCCCGCCGAAGGACCAGTCGCACTTCGAGGGCTGGGTCTCGGCCCGCTTCGGCTGGCGGCTGTACTCGATGTTCTTCAAGACGTACACGGAGAAGGTCTGGGGGATGCCGGCCGACCGGTTGCAGGCCGACTGGGCCGCGCAGCGGATCAAGAACCTGTCGCTGGCCAAGGCGGTGCGCAACGCGGTGCTGCCCCGGCGCAACCGCAAGGACGTGACCAGCCTGATCGAGGAGTTCCAGTATCCGAAGCTCGGCCCGGGCATGATGTGGGAACGCTGCGCCGAGGAGGTCCGCCGGCGCGGGGGCCTGGTGGACACCGGCACCTGGGTGACCGCCGTGCACCGGGACCCGGAGCGCCGCCGGGCCGTCGCCGTGACCGTCAACGGGGCCGGCGGGCAGCGCACCGAGCCGGCCGCGCACGTCGTGTCGTCGATGCCGATCTCCGAGCTGGTCGCCGCGCTGCGCCCGGCGCCCCCGCCGGAGGTGGTGGCCGCCGCGGCCGACCTGCGGTACCGGGACTTCCTGACCGTCGCGCTGGTGGTGCCGGAGGAGTTCTCGTTCCCGGACAACTGGATCTACGTGCACGACCCGGCGGTGAAGGTCGGCCGGATCCAGAACTTCGGCTCCTGGTCGCCGCACCTGGTCAAGGACGGCCGCACCTGCCTCGGCCTGGAGTACTTCGTGTTCGAGGACGACGAGACCTGGCGTACGCCGGACGCCGAGCTGATCGTCGCCGCGACCGCCGAGCTGGAGCGGCTCGGCCTGGTCCGGCCGGGGGTGGTCGAGGCCGGCTACGTGGTGCGCATGCCGAAGGCGTACCCGGTCTACGACGAGCGCTACCAGCGCAACGTGGACGTGATCCGGGACTGGCTGGCGCGGGAGGTGCCCAACGTGCACCCGGTGGGCCGCAACGGCATGCACCGCTACAACAACCAGGACCACTCGATGCTGACGGCGATGCTCACCGCCGAGAACATCGCCTGCGGCACCCGGCACGACGTGTGGTCGGTCAACGTGGAACAGGACTACCACGAGGAGTCGAGCCACGACGGGGACGGCCACCGGGGCACCGGCCGGGACGCGCCCGTCGTGCCGGCCCGGCCCGCCGTCCCGGTCGGCACGACGCTGGACGGCGCTGCCCGGCCCGAACGCCCGGCCCAGGTACGCCTCGGCTGAGCCGCCGGACGCCGCCCGGCCGGCGGCCGGCAAGGCCTCGTCGACGATCCCTCGCGGGACGCGGTCCTCGAGACCTGGTGCGGAGCCGTGACGCCGGTGGACGGCTCACGCGTTGTCGCGCACGAACACCCGCATGAGCTCGGCGCACTCAGCCGCGTGCGTCTCCAACAGGAGGTGCCCGCCGTCGTAGATGTGCGCGTCCATGCGCTCGAGGGCGCGGTGGTAGGCGAGGACCTCGTCGACGTCGAAGTACGGGTCGTGCCGCCCCCACAGCACGAGCGCTGGCGGCTGGTGGGCGCGGTGGTATTCGGCGAGTTCGTCGAAGCGGGCGACGTGGTTGGCGTAGTCGGTGAAGAGCGCGAACTGCGCGTCGATGTTGCCGGGTCGGCTCATGCGCTCCCAGTCGAGGTGCCACGACTCGGGAGCGTGCAGGGTACGCAGGCGTTCGGGCAGCCCGGCCAGGTACTGGTCCCGGGCGCCGGCGAAGTTCAACCAGTCCGGCAGGTCGGCGCGCCTGTCCTCGGTCGGGTCGGCCCAGTAGGCCCTGGCGCTGTCCCACTGCCCGCCGAGGCCGTCGTCGTGCGCGTTGCCGCTCTGGACGATCAGCCCACGGATGCGAGTCGGTGCGCGGGTGGCCAGGTGGTATCCCACCGGCGCGCCGAAGTCGTGCAGGTAGACGAAGAAGCGCTCGATCCCGAGCTGGTCGAGCAGGTTCTCGACCGTCCGGGAGAGGTTCTCGAACGTGTAGTCGTAGCTGTCGACGGACGGCGACGACGACATGCCGAAGCCGGGCAGGTCGGGCGCGATCACGTACGCGACGTCGGCGAGTGTGGGCATGACCTCGCGGAACGTGTGCGACGAGCTGGGGAAGCCGTGCAGCAGCAGCACCGTCGGCTGCCCCGGGCGCCCGGCCTCGCGGAAGAACACCCTCAGGCCGTTGGCGTCGGCCTGTCGATGGCGGACCTTCTGGATGGCCTGCACTGCCTCCTCCTACCGACGTAACTCGCTCACCAGCCCATCGTGCCGGACCGAACCCGTAGCCGCCGGCATCCTCGACACCCGCGTCCGGTTCTGCCGCGAACGGTGCCGCAGGGGCTGGCCCCACGGTCAGCCGGCGAGCTGGTCGCGGCGACGGGCGAGGTAGGCCCGCTCCGCGGTGTTGCCGGCGAGACCGATGGCCCGGTCGTACGCCGCCCGCGACTCGCCGCCGCGCCCGAGTCGCCGCAGCAGGTCGGCGCGCGCGGCGTGGAAGGCGTGGTAGCCGTCGAGGACCTCGGCGAGCCGGTCGATCTCGGCGAGCCCGACCCCGGGGCCGTCGGCCTCGGCGACCGCGACCGCCCGGTTGAGCCGCACGATCGGTGAGGGGTCGAGCAGCACCAGGCGGCCGTAGAGGGCGACGATGGTGGACCAGTCGGTGTCCCGGGCGGACGGCGCATCCGTGTGGACCACGTTGATCGCGGCCTGCAACTGGTAGCGCCCGGGTGGGTCACCGCCGGTCGCCACCGCCTCGACCCGCTCGCGGACCAGGGCGTTGCCCTCGGCGATGAGGGTGCGGTCCCACGCGCCGCGGTCCTGCTCGTCGAGGGTCACCAACTCCCCGGTGCGGGACACGCGCGCCGGCCGCCGGGCGTCGGTGAGGAGCATCAGGGCGAGCAGGCCGGCCACCTCGCCGTCGTCCGGGAGGAGGGTCCGGAGCAGGCGGCCGAGGCGGATCGCCTCGTCGGTGAGGTCCACGCGCACCGGGTCGTCCCCCTCGCTGGCGAGGTAGCCCTCGTTGAAGACGAGGTAGACGACCGCGAGCACGCCGGCGAGCCGCTCGCGGATGTCGTCGGCCGAGGGCACCCGGTAGGGAATGTGTGCCGCCTTGATCTTTGCCTTGGCGCGCGTGATCCGCTGCGCCATGGTGGTCTCCCGCACCAGGAAGGCGCGGGCGATCTCGGGGACGGTGAGGCCGCCGAGCAGGCGCAGGGTGAGCGCCACCCGGGCCTCCAGCGCGAGCGCGGGGTGGCAGCAGGTGAAGATCAGTCTGAGCCGGTCGTCCTCGACCGGGCCGGTCGGCTCGGCAGGGGTGTCGTCGTACACCATCAGGGCCGCCTGGTGTTTGGCGTCGCGCTGTGACTCGCGACGGAGCCGGTCGATCGCCTTGCGGGTCGCGGTGGTGGCGAGCCAACCGCCGGGACTGGACGGTACGCCCTCGCGCGGCCACCGCTCCGCGGCCGCCACGAACGCCTCGGCCGTCGCCTCCTCGGCGACGTCGAGGTCGCCGAAACGGCGCGCGAGGCCGGCGACCACCCGCGCCCACTCCTCGTGATGGACACGGGTGATCGCCTGCTCGACGGTGGGACCGGTCACGGCGCCAGCAGCGCTCGGACCGACTCCTCGGTCCGGAAGGGACGCACCTCGACCGTGCCACGGCACGCTCTCGACCCCTCGGCCGCAAGCGCCAGGGCCACGTCGAGGTCGGCCGCCTCGATGACCCAGAAGCCCCCGAGGTGCTCCTTCGTCTCCAGGTAGGGCCCGTCGGTGAAGGCCGGCCTCTCGCCCTGCCCGTCGACGGTGGTGGCGGTCGTCGCGGGCGCCAGGCCGTCGGCGAAGACGAGGTGACCGTCCCGCTGGAGCCTCTCGTTGAAGGCGCCGGTGTCGGCGAACGCCCGCAGCATGGCCTCCCGGGAGGGATGGGCGCCGAACTCGGTGTGCTCGGCCGGCCCGTAGACGGACAGCAGGTATCTGGGCACCGCGCTCACCTCTCCCCGGAGCCGTTACGCCGCGCCTCCCCCGGACCTCGGAACCGGTGCACCTCCTGCGGCCAGTCGAGCGCGGTCGCGAGCCTGCCGGCCCAGTATCGCGCCGCCTCGTCGTCGGGCACGTCCACGACGGCGAAGCCGCCGAGGTGTTCCTTGGTCTCGACGTACGGGCCGTCGGTGAAGACGGGCTTGCCGTCGACCGCTTCGACGCTGCACACCGCGGTGGACCGGTCGAGTCCGCCGTTGCTGAAGATCAGGACACCCTCGGCCTGCATGTCCGCGATCACGGCCCGGCCGGCCACGCCCTTCTCGCGAATCTCCTCCGCCGTGTGTGGGGGCACCCACTCGTCGTTGAAGGTGATCAGGTACTCCGTCATGTCGTCTCCTCTCAGTCCCCGGACGGGGGCCTTGCCCGACTCCTCGTGTCCGACGGCCCAGCCGACCGCCGCACACTGGTTCCACGAACGACCGCGCCCTGATACGACACCAACGCCGAAGATCGAGCTGGTCCTGGCCGCCGCCAGCGTCCGCCGGTCCGGAAAGCGGACGTCACGAAGCGGCGCAGGCGTCCGTGATGGTCCGGGTCCACACCTCGGGGTGGGTGAACCAGAAGTCATGCGACACGTCAGGCACGGTGGAGAACCTTCCACGTGGGACGAGCGCGGCGATCTGCGCCAGGGGCCATGACGGGCGGATGTCGTCACCGGCGGCGATGAGATGCATCGGTACGCCGCAGGCAGCCAGTCCGCTCCACAGCTGAGGTCGATGGATCCAATCGGTGAACGAGTCGCTGAGGGCCGCATGTACTTCGGGCACCCAGTCGATGTCGACGACGGGCTCCGCGGCCTTACCGGCTTGGTACGCCTCGGACCACGTGCGGTCACGCTGGGGCCCCCTACCAGCGATTCCGACCACCGCGGCCACGGCCTCCGGATGTTCCACCGCGTAGCGCACGGCGAGATCACAGCCCCACGAATGGCCCACCACGATCCAGGTGGTGACACCGACCGCTTCGCGGATGCGCTCGAGATCGGTGATCGCTTCTTCCATGGTGTGGGGACCGCCGCCCGAGCGACCGACGCCGCGCGGTTCGGGGTACCAGGCGCGGTGGTCACGCGGCGCGATCTCGTCTCGCTCCAGATACTGCACACAGCCGGGACCACCGGTCAGGACGACGACGTCAGGGCCGTGGCCCGTCACCCCCACGTGCAACGCCGTCGCTCCCACGTGCACCACCCGCGACTCCATGTCCGCGAACGCTACCCAACGACAGCCGTCCCCTCACGCCCCTCGGGGTGCGGGTCGGACATCGCCGACCTGGACGGCGCTCAGGATGCTCGGCAGGCTGGCCGGGTGGGCCAGCTTCAGGTCTGCGAGATCGCTGGGCCGGAACCAGCGAAGGTCGTCGTGCTCCTCGGGCGCGGCGTTGGCGGGTTCCCCTTCCCAGCGCGTGACGAGGAACGCGTGCATGTCGAGGGTGGGGTCACTGACACGCCGTCGCGCACAAGTGCGGCGACTGAGATCGGAATTCGGGCGACCATGGCGGCACCCTGGACGGGAACGCACTCTCCCGCCGCCTACCGCGCCGGGTCCCGCCCCGGCGGGTAGGGACCCGGCGCGCGGCGGTCAGACGGCGGCCTTGACGGCGGCCTCGGCGCGCAGGTCCTCCTCCGAGGCGCCCCGGCGCCAGTAGCCGGAGAAGGTGACGTGGCGGCGGTCCAGGCCGCGCTCGCCGACGAGGTGCCGGCGCACCGAGCGCACCATCGAGGACTCGCCGGCGATCCAGGCGTACGGGCTGCCGCCCGGCAGCCGGGCGGCGCGCACCGCGTCGGCCAGCAGGGTGCTGCCGGGGGCGGTGCCACCGCGCACGATCCAGCGCACCTCGGCCCGCGCCTCGGTGGGCAGCTCCTGGATGTCCCCCGCGTCGGGAACCTCGATCCAGGCCCGCACCGGGGTGTCGGCCGGCAGCCAGGCCAGGATGCCGGCGGCGGCGGGCAGCCCGGTCTCGTCGGCCACCAGCAGGACGGAGTCCGTGCCGACCGGGGGGCGGAAGCAGACGCTGCGGTTGTCGTGCACGGCCGGGCCGAGCAGCACCACCCGGTCGCCCGGCAGGGCGTGCCGGGCCCAGCGGGAGGCGGGGCCGGTGTCGCCGTGGCTGACGAAGTCGATGTCCACCTCGGCCAGCTCGGGGCGCTGCTCCCGGATGGTGTACGAGCGCATCACCGCGCGCACGTCGGGGTCCATGGCCCGGTAGGCGCCGAACCAGTCCTCCTCCGCCCCGGCGGGGAGCACCGGCTCGGGCTGGCCGGGGTGCGGCAGGAACAGCGAGACGCTCTGGTCCCGGCCGCCGCCGGCGAAGTCGACCAGCTCCGGCCCGCCGAAGGTGACCCGGACCAGGGAGGCGCCGACGCGGCGGGCGCCGACGACCTGCGCGGCGAAGAGGCGGTACTGGACGGCGACGGCGGTGGTCACGAGGTCACCTTCTTCGCGCCCTTGATGGCGGTGGCCAGGTTCTCCAGCAGCGGCGCGGCCCCGGCGTACGAGAAGCGGGGCACCGCGTCCCACGCGGCGATCTGGTTGGCCTTCACGGCCGGCAGCTGCTGCCAGGTGGGCTTGGCGGCCAGGTCCTTGGGCTGCAGGGCGGTGTTGCGGTTGTCGAGCAGGAGCAGGTCGGCCGGGAACTTGCCCGCGTTCTCCCAGCTCAGCGCCTCGAAGTAGTCGCCGGCCTCCAGCTTGGTGGGGACGACGATGTCGACGCCCAGCTCGGCGAAGTACATCAGGTCGGTGCTGACCTTGGGGTTGGAGGCGTAGAACAGGTCGGGGCTGCCGGAGCAGGCGAGCACCTTGATGCCCGGGTTCGCCTTGACCGCCTGGCGGACGGACTCGGCGGCGGCCTCGAAGCGGGCCTTGGCGTCGGTGACCTTCTTCGCGGACAGGTCGGCGCCGAGGGACTCGGCGAGCTGCGCGTACCGCTCGATCGGCTTGGTCATCGGCACCCGGGCGGTGGTGACCACGACGCTGGGGGCGAGCGGGAGGATCTTGGCCTTGCTCTCGTCCGGCACGTACCAGAGGGCGCCCGGGTCGTACATGTGGGTGACGAGCAGTTCGGGCCGCAGGGCCGCGTACTTCTCCAGGTTGAACTCGCCCCAGACGTTGCCGAGGATCTCCACGGACTCCACGTCGAGGTCGCCGGCCTGCGGGTCCTTGCTGCCGTCGGCGCGCTTCGTCTCGCCGAACACCCCGACGATCTGCTTGTCGAGCCCGAAGTCCACCAGCGCGGCGGCAACCCCCGTGAAGGCGACCACCCGGGTCGGGCGGGCGTCGGCGCTCACCTTCTCGTTGCGGTCGTCGGTGAACGACCACGGCCCGCCGGAGCTGTTGGCGGCGGGGGCGGTGGAGTCCTCGTCCCCGCCGCAGCCGGCGAGCAGGGCCGCCAGGGTGGCGGCGCCACCAGCGGCGAGCAGGCCCCGGCGGGAGAGGCGGCGGGCGGACACGGGATGCGGCATGGCGGTGTCTTTCGATCGGGGTCGGGCGAATGACCATGGACAGCGGGGTTAGGTTAACCTAACCTAAACCGCTGTCAAGTCCCGTTCGGAATTCCGCACCACATCGGAGCCCACACTGTCCGCCACCCTCTCCCCACGCCTCGGCAACGCGCCGGCGCCGCCCGCCGTACGCCGGCCCGGCCGGGCCGCGCGGCGGGCCGCCGGCCTCGCGGCGTCGGTGCTGCTGCTCGCGGCCGTCGCCGTGCTCAGCATCGCCGTGGGCGCCAAACAGCTCCCCCTCACCGACGTGTGGCAGGGCCTGCTGGACCGCGATGCCGCCGAGTACGCCGTCGTGCACCGGATGCGGCTGCCGCGGACGCTGCTCGGCCTGCTCGCCGGGGCGGCGCTCGGCGTCGCCGGCGCGGTGATGCAGGCGCTGACCCGCAACCCGCTCGCCGACCCCGGACTGCTCGGCATCAACGCCGGCGCCTCGGCGGCGGTGGCCAGCGGGGCGCTCCTGTTCGGCATCGGCGGCGTCGGTGGCCAGGTGTGGTTCGCGCTGCTCGGCGCGGCGGTCGTGACCGCCGCCGTGTACGCCGTCGGCGGCGGGCGCGGGGCCACCCCCGCCCGGCTGGCGCTGGCCGGCGCGGCGCTCAACGCCACCCTCTACTCGTACGTCAGCGCGGTCATGCTGGTGGACTCCGCGTCGCTGGAACGGCTGCGGTTCTGGACGGTCGGCTCGCTGGCCGCCGCCGAACCGTCGGCCGTCCGCACGGTCGCGCCGTTCATGGCGGCGGGCCTGCTGGTCGCCCTGCTCGTCGCGCGCCCGCTCAACGCGCTGGCGCTCGGCGACGACGCGGCGCGCGCGCTCGGCGCCCGCCCTGCCCTGGTCCGGGGCGCGGTCATCGCGGCGGTCACCCTCCTCTGCGGGGCCGCCACCGCCGCCTGCGGGCCGATCGTCTTCGTCGGGCTGCTCGTGCCGCACCTGGTCCGCGCGCTCACCGGGCCGGACCTGCGCTGGCTGCTGCCGTACTGCGCGGTGCTGGCCCCGGTGCTGCTGCTCGGCGCCGACGTGCTGGGGCGGGTGCTCAGCCGCCCCGGCGAGCTCCAGGTCGGGCTCGTGACCGCCGTGGCGGGCGGGCCGCTCTTCCTCTGGCTGGTACGGCGCGGGCAGGTGGCCCACCCGTGATCACCCTCCGCACCCCCGGCAACCTGTCCCTGCGGCTGCGCCCCCGCGCCATCGCCGTCGGCGTCACCTGCGTGCTGCTGGCCTTGGGGCTCAGCGTGCTCGCCATCGGCAGCGGCGACTACCCGATGAGCCCCGCCGACGTGCTGCGCGCCCTCACCGGCCGGGGCACCCCGGCCGAGGAGTTCATCGTCACCGAGCTGCGGCTGCCCCGAGTGGTCACCGCGCTCTGCGTCGGCGCCGCGCTGGCGTTGGCCGGCGCCGTCTTCCAGTCGCTGGTCCGCAACCCGCTGGGCAGCCCCGACATGCTCGGCTTCACCCAGGGCGCGGCGACCGGGGCGCTCGTCGTGGTGGTGGTCGGCGGCAGCAGTGTGGCGCTGGCCTCGTCGGCGGTGGCCGGCGGGCTGGTCACCGGCGCGCTGGTCTACGCGCTGTCCTGGCGGCGCGGCGTGCACGGGTACCGGCTGATCCTGGTCGGCATCGGCACCATGGCGATCCTCACCGGGGTCAACGGCTGGCTGCTCACCCGGGCCCCGCTGATGGACGCCGCCCGCGCCGTGCTCTGGCTCACCGGCAGCCTCGACGGGCGCGGCTGGTCGAACGCGCTGCCGCTGCTGGTCGCGCTGGCGGTGCTGGTGCCCCTCATGCTGGCCGGGTACGGGCCGGCGATGCGGCTGGTCGAGATGGGCGACGACACCGCCGCCGCGCTCGGCGTACGCGTGGAGCGGCTGCGCCTGGTCGTGCTGGCGGCGGCCGTCCTGCTGGTCTCCCTCGCGGCGGCCGCCGCCGGGCCGGTGAACTTCGTGGCCCTCACCGCGCCGCACCTCGCGCGGCGGCTGACCCGGGCGCCGGGGCCGAACCTGCTGCCCTCGGCGGCGGTCGGGGCGGTCCTGCTGGTCGCGGCCGACCAGCTCGCGCTGCGGGTCTTCCCCGGGCACCAGCTGCCGGTCGGCGTGGTGACCGGCGTGCTCGGCGGCGCCTACCTGATCTGGCTGCTGGCCACCGAGCGCCGGGCCGGCCGGCTGTGAGCGGGCGAGGCCGGCGGGCCGCCCACGACGAGAACGGAGCACCGAGCATGCAGTCCCGGCTGAGCGGCACCGCGATGACCCTCGCCTACGAGCGGCGGACCGTCGCGCGGGAGCTGAGCGTCACCGTGCCCGACCGGTCCTTCACGGTCATCATCGGCCCCAACGCCTGCGGCAAGTCCACGCTGCTGCGGGCCCTGTCCCGGCTGCTGAAGCCGGCCGCCGGGGCGGTGCTGCTCGACGGCGAGAACATCCACCGGCTGCCGGCGCGGAACGTGGCGCGCACCCTCGGCCTGCTGCCGCAGACGTCCGTCGCGCCGGACGGCATCGGCGTCGCCGAACTCGTCGCCCGCGGCCGGTACCCGCACCAGGGGCTGCTGCGGCAGTGGTCGCGCGAGGACGAGCGGGTGGTCACCGAGTCGATGGCCGCCACCGGGGTCGCCGACCTCGCCGACCGCACCATCGACGAACTCTCCGGCGGGCAGCGGCAGCGGGTGTGGATCGCGATGGCGCTGGCCCAGCAGACCCCCCTGCTGCTGCTCGACGAGCCGACCACCTACCTGGACATCGCCCACCAGATCGAGATCCTCGACCTCTGCGCCCGGCTGCACGAGGAGCAGGGCCGCACGCTGGTGGCGGTGCTGCACGACCTCAACCACGCCGCCCGCTACGCGACGCACCTGATCGCGATGCGCGAGGGGGAGGTGGTCGCGGCCGGCCCGCCCCGGGAGGTGGTCACCGCCGAGCTGGTCGAGGAGGTCTTCCGGCTGCCGTGCCGCGTGATCGAGGACCCGGAGAGCGGCACCCCCCTGGTGGTCCCCGCCGCCCGCCGCCGGGCCGGGGCCGCCGCGAGCACCCCGGCGGTCGCGGCCACCGGCGGGTGACGGGCGTGGGCGCCGCCGGCCCGCGGCACCGGCCGGCCGGCGGCGCGCCGCGAGCCGACGTACTCGCGCATCGACCGGAATCATCGTACGGTGGCACACGATGCGTGATCTCGCCAGCACCTACCGCCAGGACGTCGACGGCTTCGGCCGGGTGACCATCCGCCCCGTCGACCCCGACACCGACATCGACCTGATCCACTCCTGGGTCAGCCAGGAACGCGCCCGGTTCTGGGGCATGCGCGACGCCGGCCGGGACCGGGTCGAGGAGATCTACCGCTACCTGGACTCGCTCCCCACCCACCACGCCTGGCTGACCCACCGCGACGGCACGCCGGTCGCCCTGTTCCAGACCTACGAGCCGACCGCCGACCCGGTCGGCGAGTGCTACCCGGTCCAGCCCGGCGACCACGGGGCCCACCTGCTGATCGGCCCGCCCGGCGCGGTCGAGCGGGGCTTCACCGGCACCCTGTTGCGCGTGTTCCTCGACTTCGTCTTCGCCGACCCGCGGCACCGGCGCGTCGTGATGGAGCCGGACGCGCGCAACGACAAGGCGGTGAACCGGCTCCTGCGCACCGGCTTCGTCGCCGGCCCACTGGTCGACGTGAACGGCAAGCGGGCCCGGCTGCTCTTCCTCGACCGGGAGACGTTCGAGGCGGGCCGCCCCTGACCGGGACGGCCCACGGGTCCCGCGCGGCACCGCGGGTGGCTGGCGTCGCGACCCGCGCTCCCCGGGCGGTCGCCCGTCCGGGGAGCGCGGGGAGCCCCGCCGCCCGGGGGCGCCTCAGCCATGCAGCCAGCGGTGGATGCACTGCAACAGGTCGGCGGCGTCGACCGGCTTCGTGACGTAGTCGCTGGCGCCGGAGGAGATGCTCTTCTCCCGGTCGCCGTGCATCGCCTTCGCGGTCACCGCGATGATCGGCAGGTCGGCGTAGCGGGGCATGGCGCGGATCGCCGCCGTCGCGGCGTAGCCGTCCATCTCCGGCATCATCACGTCCATCAGCACGAGGTCGATGTCGTCGTGGCGCATCAGCGTCTCGATGCCCTGCCGGCCGTTCTCCGCGTAGACCACGTCGAGTCCGTGCAGCTCCAGGATGTTGGTCAGCGCGAAGACGTTGCGCGCGTCGTCGTCCACCACCAGCACCTTGCGGCCGGCCAGGTCGTCCGGCAGGGCGTCGACGGCGGACCGGACGTCGGGCACCACCGGCGCGAACGGCAGCACCCGCTCCGGGGTCACCGCCGTGAGGTGCAGGGCGATCCGTTCGCGCAGGTCGTCCAGGCTGCGCAGGACCTCCAGCGGCCGCTCGTGGGCCAGCGCCTGCAACAGGGCCTGCGCGCCGGACGGCAACGGGTGGCCGTGGTACGCCAGCACGGGCACCCCGCGCAGCGCGGGGTCGTCGTGCAGCGCCTTCAACAGGGCCGTGCCGCCCTCGTCGGGCAGGTCGAGCTGGAGCACCAGAACGTGGTGCCGCCCACCGGCGAGCGCCTCCAGCGCCGAGGCCACGTCCACCGCGGTGGAGATCTCCACCGGCGGGTGCGCGTCGCCCAGGTCCGCCGCGACGCCCTGGGCGAGCAGCGTCAGCAGCCCCTTGTCGTGGCGCTCCAGCACCAGCATCCGCCGGACCTCGCCGGGCTGGAGGGTCACGGCCGGCGGCAGCGTGGCCGGCGGCACCCAGGGCAGCGTGCCGGCACGACCGGAGGCCGGGAACGGGCCGGTCGGGCGGTCCTCCGTGGCCGCCCCGTCGCCGGCACCGGCGGGCACCGGCCCGACGGGCAGGTAGAGGGTGAACGTGCTGCCCTGGCCGAGCACGCTGTGCGCCCGGATCCGGCCGCCGAGCAGGTGGGCGATCTCCCGGCTGATGGACAGCCCGAGGCCCGTGCCCCCGTACCGTCGGCTGGTCGTGCCGTCGGCCTGCTGGAAGGCGTCGAAGATGGCGGTCAGGTGCTGCTCGGCGATGCCGATGCCGGTGTCGATCACCCGGAACGCGAGGACGGTGTCCGTCTGGGCGAGCCCTTCGGGCAGCTCTCCCGGCGCGGCCCGCTCGATCCGCAGCCGCACCCGCCCCTTCTCGGTGAACTTGACCGCGTTGGAGACCAGGTTGCGCAGCACCTGCCGCAGCCGCTGCTCGTCGGTGTGCAGCTCCGTCGGCACGCCCGGCCCGGTGCTGATCTCCAGCTCCAGGCCCCGGGGGGTGGTCAGCGGACGGAAGGTGGCGTCGACGTAGTCGCGCAGCGCGGCCAGCTCGAAGGTCTCCGGGTTGATGTCCATCTTCCCGGCCTCCACCTTGGACAGGTCGAGGATGTCGTTGATGAGCTGGAGCAGGTCGGTGCCGGCCGAGTGGATGACCGTCGCGTACTCCACCTGCTTGGCGGTCAGGTTGCGGTTCGGGTTCTGCGCGAGCAGCTGGGCGAGGATGAGCAGCGAGTTCAGCGGCGTACGCAGCTCGTGGCTCATGTTGGCGAGGAACTCGGACTTGTACTTGGAGGCCAGCGCGAGCTGCTGGGCGCGGGCCTCCAGCTCCTGCCGGGCCTGCTCGATCTCGGAGTTCTTCGTCTCGATGTCGTGGTTCTGCCGGGCCAGCAGGGCCGCCTTGTCCTCCAGTTCGGCGTTGGAGCGCTGGAGTTCCTCGGAGCGGGCCTGCAACTCCTCCGAACGGGCCCGCAACTCCGCGGCGAGGCGCTGCGACTCGGTGAGCAGCACGTCGGTGCGGGCGTTGGCGACGATGGTGTTGACGTTGACGCCGATGGTCTCGGTCAGCTGGTCGAGGAAGTCGCGCTGCACCTCCGTGAAGCGACTCATGCTGGCCAGCTCGATGACGCCGAGCACCTGGTCCTCGAAGAGGATCGGCAGCACCACCAGGTGCAGCGGGGCGGCGGCGCCGAGGCTGGAGGAGACGGTGACGTAGTCGGCCGGCACGGCGTCCACCACGATGGCCCGCTTGCTCACCGCGGCCTGCCCGACGAGGGACTCGCCGAGGGCGTAGCGGCGGCCGGAGGTGTCGTGCCCGTACCCGCCGACCACCCGCAGGCCCGTCCCGCCCGGGCCGTCGTCGACCAGCAGGAACGTGCCGAGCTGCGCGGAGACCAGCGGGGCCAGCTCGTTCATCACCAGGCCGGCGACCACGTCCAGGTCGCGGTGGCCCTGCATCAGCCCGGCGATGCGGGCCAGGTTGGTCTTGAGCCAGTCCTGTTCCTGGTTGGTCCGGGTGGTCTCGCGCAGCGACTCCACCATCGAGTTGATGTTGTCCTTCAGCTCGCCGACCTCGCCCGGGGCGTCCACGGTGATGGAGCGGGTCAGGTCGCCGGTGGCCACGGCGCTGGTCACCTCGGCGATGGCGCGCACCTGGCGGGTGAGGTTCCCGGCCAGCTCGTTGACGTTCTCGGTGAGCCGCTTCCAGGTGCCGGAGACGCCCTCGACCTCGGCCTGGCCGCCGAGGCGGCCCTCGCTGCCGACCTCCCGGGCCACCCGGGTCACCTCGGCCGCGAACGACGACAGCTGGTCCACCATCGTGTTGATGGTGGTCTTCAGCTCCAGGATCTCGCCGCGCGCGTCGACGTCGATCTTCTTGGTCAGGTCGCCCTGGGCCACCGCGGTGGTGACCTGGGCGATGTTGCGCACCTGGCCGGTGAGGTTGTTCGCCATCGAGTTGACGTTGTCGGTGAGGTCCTTCCAGGTCCCGGCCACGTTGGGCACCCGCGCCTGGCCGCCCAGGCGCCCCTCGGTGCCGACCTCCCGGGCCACCCGCGTCACCTCGTCGGCGAAGGCGCCGAGCGTGCCGACCATCGTGTTGATGGTCTGGGCGAGCACGGCCACCTCGCCCTTGGCCTCCACGGTGATCTGCCGGCTCAGGTCACCCTGGGCGACGGCGGTGGCGACCAGCGCGATCGAGCGCACCTGGTTGGTGAGGTTGTTGGCCATCTCGTTGACGTTGTCGGTGAGGTCCTTCCAGGTCCCGCCGACGTTGGACACCCGCGCCTGGCCGCCCAGGCGCCCCTCGGTGCCCACCTCCCGGGCCACCCGCGTCACCTCGTCGGCGAACGCGGAGAGCTGGTCGACCATCGTGTTGATGGTCTCCTTCAGCGCCAGGATCTCGCCGCGCGCGTCGACCCGGATCTTCTGGGTCAGGTCGCCCTTCGCCACGGCGGTGGTCACCTCGGCGATGCTGCGCACCTGGGCGGTGAGGTTGTCCGCCATGACGTTGACCGACTCGGTGAGGTCCTTCCAGGTGCCGGAGACGCCCTTGACGTCCGCCTGGCCGCCGAGGCGGCCCTCGGTGCCCACCTCCCGGGCCACCCGGGTCACCTCGTCGGCGAACGACGACAGCTGGTCCACCATCGTGTTGATGGTGTTCTTCAGCTCCAGGATCTCGCCGTGCGCGGTGACGGTGATCTTCTGCGACAGGTCGCCCCGGGCCACCGCCGTGGCCACCTGCGCGATGCTGCGCACCTGGTCGGTGAGGTTGACCGCCATCGAGTTCACCGAGTCCGTGAGGTCACGCCAGGTGCCGGCGACGCCGCTGACCTGGGCCTGACCGCCGAGCCGCCCGTCGGTGCCGACTTCGCGGGCCACCCGGGTCACCTCGTCGGCGAACGACGACAGCTGGTCCACCATCGTGTTGATGGTGCTCTTGAGCTCCAGGATCTCGCCCCGGGCGTCGACGGTGATCTTCTGCGACAGGTCGCCCCGGGCCACCGCGGTGGTGACCTGGGCGATGTTGCGGACCTGGCTGGTCAGGTTGCCGGCCATGAAGTTCACCGAGTCGGTGAGGTCGCGCCAGGTGCCGGCCACCCCGGGCACCTCGGCCTGGCCGCCGAGGCGGCCCTCGCTGCCGACCTCCCGGGCCACCCGGGTCACCTCGTCGGCGAACGACGACAGCTGGTCCACCATCGTGTTGATCGTGATCTTCAGCTCCAGGATCTCACCGCGCACGTCGACGGTGATCTTCTGCGACAGGTCGCCCCGGGCCACCGCCGTGGCCACCTCGGCGATGTCGCGGACCTGGTCGGTCAGGTTGCCCGCCATGGCGTTGACCGAGTCGGTGAGGTCCTTCCAGGTGCCCGACACGCCGGGCACCTCGGCCTGCCCGCCGAGCTGTCCCTCCGTGCCCACCTCCCGGGCCACCCGGGTCACCTCGGAGGTGAACAGCGACAGCTGGTCCACCATGCCGTTGAAGACCGTGGCGATCTCCCCGAGCAGGCCGTCGGCGTCCTCCGGCAACCGGGTGCCGAAGTCGCCGTCCCGCACCGCCGTGAGGCCGGCCAGCAACTGCCGGAGCCCCGGGTCGGCCATCGCCGCGGTGCCACCGGCCGTCTGGTTGCGCCGCGACGCCGTCTTCTCGACCACCACAACCACCTCGCGGAACAGCCGGGGGCCCGCCCGCCGGCACAACATGGACCGCGCAAGTATGCACAGCCCGGCCGCCGCCCGCGCGTCCGCCGCCGCCCCGCGACGCCCGCCGCGCCACGGTGACCAGCACGGTTACCGAGGGCTCGGCGCGGGTAGAGGCGACGCTCGAACCGGTCCCACCGCGACGGGGGACTCGCCGGGGCAGTCCTCGACGCCGGCCCGACGAGCGGGTCCGGTGTGGAGGGTGCCCCACCGGAAAGGGGTGCGGACGGTGCGGCAGTGGTGGCGGGGCGCGGGCAAACGGATCCGGCGCGACGGCATGACGGTGGTCGAGTTGACCCTCGCCGCGACCGTGGCCTGGATCCTCGCCGCCCGGGTGATCGGTCACCCGGACCCGTTCTTCGCCCCCACGGCCGCGCTGGTCGTCCTGGGCGAGGGGCGGGGGCGGCGGGTCCGGCAGACGGTGGAGATCCTGCTCGGGGTCGCGGCCGGCGTGCTCGTCGCCGAGCTGCTGGTGTACGCGCTCGGCCCGGGCACCGGCACCGTTCTCCTGGTCCTGCTGCTGACCACCGGCCTGATGGTGGCTATCGGGGCGCGCACCACCCTCGTGGTGCAGGCGGCGGTCTCCGCCATGTACCTGGTGGCGGTCGCCGCGCCCAGCGGCACGCTGATGCCGTTCCGGTTCGTCGACGCGCTGATCGGCGGCGCGGTCGCGTTGGCCGCGAGCCAGCTCCTGGTGGCCCGCGACCCGCTCGCCCCGCTGGTGAGGGAGGCCCGGCAGAGCTTCGCCGACCTGGCCGAGGTCCTCGACGAGCTCGACGACGCGCTCGCCCGGTGCGACGAGACCGCCGCGCGGGCCGCGCTGGAGCGGGCCCGGCAGTTGGACGACTGCGTGGACCGGCTGCGGACGGCGGTCCGGGCCACCGGGGAGACGCTGCGGTTCCGGTTCCGCCGGCGGCGGCACGTCGGGCAGGTGCGGGAGGTGGAGGCGACCACCCGGCAGCTGGACTACGCCGTCCGCAACGTCCGGGTGCTGGCCCGCGCCGGGGTGACGCTGACCCGGCTGCGCACCGGCACGCCGCCGGAGCTGGGCGACGCGGTCCCCGCCCTGGCCGCCGCCGTACGCGCTGCGGGCGAGGCGGTGGCGACCGACCTGACCGGCGAGGACGCCGACCGCCACGCGGCGCGGGCCGACGAGGCGGCCATGACGGCGGTACGGGTCGCCGGCCGGCTGCTCGCCTCCGATCCGGCGCTGCCCGTCACGATGATCGTCGGTCAGATCCGGGCGACCGCCATCGACCTGCTGCGCGGGGTCGGCCAGGACGACGTCGCCGTGCTGGACCGGGTGGACCGGGCGCTCGGGGTGGTGCCCGCGCAGCCCGCGTCGCGACGCTCGGGCTGCGCGTAGCCGGCCGGCACGACGTCGCCGAGCTGGCGGGCCCGCGCCGGGCGGGCCGCCGTCGGGGCGTCCGCACGACGGGTCGCCCCGTCAGCGGGGTGCCACGAGTCCGGCGTAGTCGTCGGCGGTGAGGGGTCGCTGGGACAGCTGCCCGTCGGCGCGCGGCACCCCCAGCGGGGCCCCGCCCCGGAAGAAGGCCACGGTGTCGACGTCGGAGCGGGCGGTCAGGGTGCAGACGATCTGCCCGAAGGCGAGGACCTCGTCGCTGCGGCCCGTCTCGTCGCCGGCCCCGCCGAGGTCCACGTCGACCTCGTTGCCGCGCGGCCGGGCGGCGGCGACCGGCACGGCCCCGGGCAGGGCCGTCGTGAGGCCGCTCTCGCGTTCGGCGGTGGTCGGGCCAACCAGCAGGTGCTGGAGCTGGGCGTCGACGGTGGGCGTGCCGTCGACCCGACGCTCGACGCGGACCAGCCGGTCGTCCCGTACGAAGCAGAGGGTCTCCGTCGTCCGCCCCGCCGTCAGGGTGGGGGTCGGCGTCGCGACGACCGCCCCCGGCGAGGGAAACGGCCCGGGTGGGGGCGCCACGGCGCGCGGGGTGTCCTCGGTCGGGACGCCGCACCCGCCGAGCAGCCCGAGGACGACGAGGGCGGCGCCGACGGCACGCCACCGGCCCGGCCGCCGCGCCCGCCGGCGGGACGCGCGCGGCGGGCTCGCGGGCGCACGACCGCTCCCGGCGGGCGGCGGGGACGCGGGCGTGCGGGTCACGGCGGGCGGCGCGGGCACCGGCGCGGGCGTGCGGGTCACGGCAGTGCCCCGGGCAGCTCGACGCGGAAGCGGGCGCCCCCGCCGGGGCGGTCGCCCACGCTTGCCCGCCCTCGGTGCGCGGCGGCGTGCTCCGCGACGATGGCCAGCCCGAGCCCGGTGCCGTCGCCGTCGCCACGCGAGTGCGCGGCCCGGCCACGGACGAAGCGGTCGAAGATGGTGTCCCGGTCCCCGGCGGGCACGCCCGGGCCCTCGTCGTCGACCTCGACGATCCCCGTTCCGTCCCGCTGCGACAGCCGCACGGCCACCGGCCCGCCGCCGTGGCGCAGCGCGTTGTCGACCAGGTTGGCCAGGATCTGCTCGACCCGGCGCTCGTCGACCAGCCAGGTGGCGGCGACGTCCCGGCCGGCCCGCACGAGCGTGTCCGGCAGCCCGCGTGCCTGGCAGGCGCGGCGGGCCAGCGCCGCCACGTCGACCGGCGCCCGGTCGACGGGCTGGTCGCTGCGGGCGAGCTGGATGAGGTCGTCGACCAGTTGCTCGAACCGGGTGATCTCGTCGGCCACCAGCGCGGCGGCGGTGGCGGTGCGGTCGTCGAGGTGTGCCCGACGCCGGGCCAGGACGCTGGCCGCAGCCGACAGGGTCTGCAACGGCGAGCGCAGCTCGTGGCTGACGTCGGCGGCGAAGCGGCGGTCCCGCTCGATGCGCCGGGAGAGCTGGTCGACCATGTGGTTGAAGGACGTGGAGAGCCGGGTGAGATCAGGGTCGGTGGTCGCCGCGAGCCGGGCGGAGAAGTTGCCCGCCGCGATCTCCTGCGCGGCGTCGGCCACCGCCGTCAGCGGCCGCAGGCTGTGTCGGGTGG
This sequence comes from Micromonospora sp. URMC 107, assembly GCF_051386315.1. NCBI lineage: Bacteria > Bacillati > Actinomycetota > Actinomycetes > Micromonosporales > Micromonosporaceae > Micromonospora > Micromonospora sp. URMC 107. The sequence continues at coordinate 4,879 of NZ_JBPQTK010000063.1, read as the reverse complement.
CGTACCAGCCCAGGGCGGCGCCGGACCCGGCGACGACGATGGCCACGGCGGTCAGCGCGAGCGCCAGGACCCGCAGGGTCTGGTCCAGCTCGCGCAGCGACGTCAGCTCGTAGTAGCTGGTGGACGGCGCCAGCGGCAGGCCGACGAGCAGGGTGGGCTGGCCGTTGACCCGCACCCGCTGCACGGCCGGTTCCCCGGCGTGGACGAGCTGTTGCAGGTCGACCGGGATGGCGGCGGTCAGGCCGGCGTCGGCCGTGCGGGCGTACCAGTCGTCGCCGCGGTGCAGCAGCGGCCGGCGGAGGCCGCCGGTGTCGAGGGACCGCAGCACCTCCACCACCACGTCGGGGTCCTCCGTGTCCAGGCCGGTACGCACCACGGCCGCGTCGAAGTACGCCGCCCGCACGGCGGTGCGCTCCCGCTCGTCCAGCAGGGAGCGCCTGGTCAGCTCGTAGGAGACCAGCGCCATCGAGGCGGAGAGCAGCAACGCGCCGACCGCGAAACCGGCGGACACCCGGGCCCGCAGTCCGAGGCGTCTCACCGGGTCAGCTTGTAGCCGAGGCCGCGCAGGGTGACCAGGTGCCGGGGGTTGCCCGGATCCTGCTCGATCTTCTGCCGCAGCCGACCCACGTGCACGTCGACGAGCCGCTCGTCGCCGGTGTCGTAGCCCCAGACCCGTTGCAGCAGCTGCTGGCGCGACAGCACCCGACCGGCGTGCTCGGCCAGCTCGCAGAGCAGCCGGAACTCGGTGCGGGTGACCGGCACCGGCCGGCCGGTCAGGCGCACCTCCCCGGCGTCCGGGCTGATCTCCAGTTGCCCGAACGTGAGCACCGGCACCGGGTCGGGCGCCGCCCGGGCCCGGCGCCGCAGGGCGCGCAGCCGCGCCGACAGTTCCTTGATCGCCACGGGCTTGACCACGTAGTCGTCGGCCCCGGCCTCCAGCGCCGCGACGATGTCGTGGGTGTCGTCGCGGGCGCTGACCACCACGATCGGCACGTCGTCGTCGCGGCGCAGCCGCCGGATGCACTCGAAGCCGTCCAGGCCCGGCAGCATCAGGTCGACCAGCACGGTGTCGGCCGGCTCCCGGCGCTGCGTCGACAGCCCCTCCTCGGCGGTGGCCACGCCCCGGACGCGGTAGCCCTCGTCCTCGAGCGCGAGCAGCAACGCCAGACGGATCCGGTCGTCGTCCTCGATCACCAGCACGTCCGTCATACCGGCATCATCCCCAAGGCGACGACGGCCGCCCAGCCGTGTCCGGCGTTCGACGGTTTTGTCACGCAACTGTCATACAACCGCGTGGCCCGCGCCACGGGCGGCACCGAGGGTGGTGGAGCGGACCCGAGGGCCGGCTGCCGTCGGCCGGCCGGTCCCGGAGGGGAGATCAGAATGACCGTCGCCGGTCTCTTCACCGCGCTCGCCGTCGGTCTCCTCGTCGCCGGGGTGGGCTGGCGGGTGACCCCGCGCCGCCGGGAGGTGCCGGCCTGGCTCGCCCTGGTGACGGGGATCGTCACCGCGCTGCTCGGCGTCATCCTGGCCCGCATCGTCGGCCTCGACACCGACCGCTCCGGGGCGTGGAGCATCGGCGTGCCGGCCGGCTCGGCCGTCCTCGGCGTCGCCCTCGTGGCGGCCACGGCCGGTCCCCGGCGCACCGCCGGCCCGCCGCGCGGGACGCGGCCGGACCTCGACCCCGCCCAGACGCCGCCGGTCGCGGGCCGACGCGTGGCCCGGCCCGACCTCCCGTGGAGGAAGACACCATGACCGTCGTACCGGACGAGCACCTGATGACGTTGATCTGCGACAGCTGCGGGGACACGACCACGGGCACCGCGTGCGTCCTGCCCGACGCCGAGGTCGTCTGGACCCTGGTGGCCGAACACGGCTGGAGCGGCTCCCCGTTCGCCACGGGCCCGCACCGCTGTCCCCGGTGCAGCCTGTCGGGTCTCGGCGTCGGGGGCGGCACCACCGCCCAGGGCGGGCAGCCGGGCGGCGGGGTGCTGGGCGTCGACCACCTCGACGACGTCGCGGTGGTCACGGCCGTCGGGGACATCGACGTCGACACCGCCGACGAGCTACGGGCCGCCCTGCGGCAGGCCGTCGACGTCTGCGGACACGTGGTGGTCGACCTGACCCGGGTCCACCTCATCGACGCCGGCGGGCTCGGGCTGCTCGTCCGAGCCCACCGCGACGCCCGGGAGCGCGGCGTGGTGCTCTGCCTGGCCGCTCCGTCCCGCTTCATCCGTACCGTGCTGCACACCATGCGGCTCGACGGGCTGTTCCCGGTCTTCGCGAGCCCGCAGGAGGCGCTCCGGCGGCTGTCCCCGGGCGGGGCCGGCGACGCCGCCGAGCTGGCGGCCGTCGCCGCCGGGCCGGATCCGCGCGGCCTCCCGCCGGCGGCGGTGGCCGACGCGATGTCCCGCTGACCCGACGCCGGGCCCGGGGCGTGTCCGGGGCCGCAGCCACCCGAGAGGAAGCCACACCATGCTCATCCCCTGGCCGTACCCGGACGAGGGCGGGTACCGTCCCGAGCCGCCGGGGCCCTCGCCCGACGACGAGGACGCCCGGCTGGCGGTGCTGGTCGCCCAGCGGTTGAGCAGCGACTGGACCACCCGCCGCCAGCAGATCGTGGTCACCGTGCAGAACCGCGTCGTCATCCTCGCGGGCGTCGTGGCCGGCCCGGAAGCCCGGCGGGTGGCCGGCGAGATCGCCTGGGACGTCGGGGGCGTCGGAGACGTCTGCAACGCCCTGCGGCTCGCCGGCTCCCGTCGCTGACCGCGCGCGAGGCGCGGGCGCAGGAGGGCGCGTCTCGCGGGACGGGTCAGACCGCGGGCTGGTCGACCGGGCAGGCGTACGCCGTGCGACCGCCCAGCGGCCACGCCCGCACTCCGGCGCCGCAGCGCCGGCAGGTCGGCCGCTTGTAGACCCACCGCTCGTCGGGCGCCGCCGGGTCGCTGACCACCTGGCCGGCGTCGCGGCCCAGCGCCAGGTGCCGGACGGCGAGCTCCCACAGGCGGCGGGCCGGCGCCGGCCCGACCGCCCGGGCGTCCGGGTCGAGGCCGGCGAGGAAGAGCAGCTCCGCCCGCCAGGCGTTGCCGAGGCCCGCCCACACCGCCTGGTCGAGCAGCGCCGCGCCGACCGCGCCCCGGGCGACGGCGAGCCGGCGCACGGCGTCCTCGCCGTCGGCGTCGGCGCGCAGCGGGTCCGGGCCCAGCGAGGCCCGCAGCGCGCGTTCCGCGTCGTCCGGGAGCGGTTCGCAGCGGAGGGGCGCGATCAGGTCGTACGCGACGCCGGCGCGGGCCAGGCGCAGCCGGACGCCCTTGCGGGGCGGGACGGCCGGACCGTCGTGGCGCAGGAAGAGCCCGCGCATGCCGAGGTGCACATGCAGGGCCGGCGCGTCGTCGACGTGGTAGAGCAGGTGCTTGCCGTACGCCTCCACCGCGCGCAGCCGCCGCCCGTCGTACGGGCCGACGTCCAGGCGACCCTGCGGGCTGGACACGGCGAGGACCCGCCCGGCGAGCGCGGCGTGCTGGTCGCGCGCGTACCGGTGGATGAGGTGGCCCTCGGGCATGCGTGCGGGTACCCGGGGACCGGGCGCGAAAACCGCGCCCCGGGGCGCGGGAACAACGGCGATCGGTCCACAGTTGTCCCCTTTCGTGACCGACGTTGTCCCGCACCCGCGGCTGTTCGACATCCGACGGATCTACCTGGAGCCGGAGGCCGCCGCCCTGCCCCGTGGACAAGCGGTGTTGGAGCGCTTCCCCGACGCGGAGCGCGTCGAGGTCGAGAGCCACTCCCGCATCCCGGAGCTGTACGGGGACGAGACGAACGTCGCCCGGTGGGTGCGGATCAAGACCGAGGCCCTGGTGCTGGGGGTCAAGAAGTCCCTCACCGCCCGTCCGAACGGCCGCTCGGCCGACTTCATCGCCCCCTCCACGGCGAACGGCTGCGCGATGGCCTGCGCCTACTGCTACGTGCCGCGCCGCAAGGGCTACAGCAACCCGGTGACGGTCTTCGCCAACATCGACCGGATCACCGGCTACCTGCGACGGCACGTGGGCCGGCAGGGAGTCAAGGGCGAGCCGAACCAGTGCGACCCGGCCGCCTGGGTGTACGACATCGGCGAGAACTCCGACTGCTCGCTGGACGCCCGGATCTCCGACAACGTACGGGACCTGGTGACGCTGTTCCGGGAGCTGCCCACCGCGAAGGCGACGTTCGCCACGAAGCACGTCAACCGCGACCTGCTCGACTGGGATCCCCGCGGCCGGACCCGCATCCGCTTCTCGCTGATGCCGGCCCGGGACGCGAAACTGCTCGACATCCGGACCTCCCCGGTCGCGGAGCGGCTGGCCGCCGTCGACGACTTCGTGGCGGCCGGCTACGAGGTGCACGTCAACTTCAGCCCGGTGGTGGTCCGTGACGGGTGGCTGGACGACTGGGCGGAGCTGCTCGACCAGCTCGACGACTCGCTCGGGCCCCGCGCCAAGGCGCAGCTCGCCGCCGAGGTCATCTTCCTGACCCACAACGACCGGCTGCACCAGGTGAACCTCGGCTGGCACCCGAAGGCCGAGGAGGTCCTCTGGCGGCCGGAGCTCCAGCAGCCGAAGCGGTCGCAGACCGGCGGCTGGAACGTGCGGTACCGCACCGGCCAGAAGGGCGCGTACGTGGCCGCGCTGACGGACCTGATCGCCGCGAGGGCGCCGTACTGCCGCGTCCGCTACGCGTTCTGAGCCGGCCCGTCTCCCGGCGTTATTCGGGTCCGTGACGCAGTTCAGGGCCACCCCGAAGGGTGGCCCTGAACTGAAAGATTGTCCGGCGGTGTCCTACTCTCCCACACCCTCCCGAGTGCAGTACCATCGGCGCTGGAGGGCTTAGCTTCCGGGTT
>NZ_JBPQTK010000062.1:0-33218 GCF_051386315.1 Micromonospora sp. URMC 107 | reverse complement strand
CCGCCACCCCCGTGGTCCCGGACGCCGCCGGCTTCGACCGCCCCGCCGGCGGCGTCGGCAACGGCGCGCTGACCTTCAAGGCGGTCCCGCCGAACACCCTGGACAGCCTCGTCGTGCCCAACGGGTACGACCACGCGGTCGTCATGCGCTGGGGCGACCCGGTCGTGCCGGGCGCCCCCGAGTTCGACCTGCACGCCCAGACCGCCGCCGCCCAGGCCGGGCAGTTCGGCTACAACAGCGACTTCGTCGGGGTGCTGCCGCTCGACGGGCGCCGCCGCGCGCTGCTCGTGGTCAACCACGAGTACACCAACGAGGACCTGATGTTCCCCGGCTTCACGAGCCAGGACGCGCTGACCGCCGAGCAGTTGCGGATCGCGATGGCCGCGCACGGCATGTCCGTGGTGGAGCTGGAGCGGGTCGACGGCACCGGGCAGTGGCGGCCGGTCACCAAGGGCCGGCGGCCGTACAACCGGCGGGTCACGGCGCTGGCCACGAAGTTCGAGCTGACCGGGCCCGCCGCCGGCTCGGCGCACCTGCGGACCGCCGCCGACCCGAAGGGCCGTACGGTCGTCGGCACGCTGAACAACTGCGCCGGCGGGGTGACCCCGTGGGGCACCGTGCTCTCCGGCGAGGAGAACTTCAACCAGTACTTCGTCGGCGGCGACGCGGTGGCCGAGGAGGTGAAGCCGAAGCTGGCCCGGTACGGCATCACCACCACGACCCGCCACCCGAGCGGCAGCCGCAAGTGGGAGCGCGCCGACGAGCGGTTCGACCTGGCGAAGCACCCCAACGAGGCCAACCGGTTCGGCTGGATCGTGGAGATCGACCCGTACGACCCGGAGAGCCGGCCGCGCAAGCACACCGCGCTGGGCCGGTTCAAGCACGAGGGCGCGAACGTCATCGTCGCCAAGAGCGGGCACGTGGTCGCTTACATGGGCGACGACGAGCGCTTCGACTACCTGTACAAGTTCGTCTCCGACAAGAAGTTCATGAAGGGCGGCTCCTGGGTCGCCCGCCGGCACAACCTGACCCTGCTGGAGTCGGGCACCCTCTACGTCGCCAAGCTCGACGAGACGAGCGCCGGCGAGATCGACGGTTCCGGCAGGCTCCCGTCCGACGGCGCGTTCAACGGCCGGGGCCGGTGGATCCGGCTGGTCAGCGGCAACCGCTCGTACGTCGACGGGATGACCGCCGCGGACGTGCTCACCTTCACCCGGCTCGCCGGCGACAAGGTCGGGGCGACCAAGATGGACCGCCCGGAGGACGTCGAGCCGAGCCTGCTCACCGGCAAGGTGTACGTGGCGCTGACCAACAACACCGATCGGGGCAAGGCCGGCAAGCCGGCCGCCGACGAGGCCAACCCGCGCAACCTGAACAAGCACGGCCAGGTGCTGGAGCTGGTCGAGGAGCGCGGTGACAACGCGGCCGAGACCTTCGCCTGGTCGCTGCCGATCGTCGCGGGTGACCCGGCGGACCCGTCGACCTTCTTCGCCGGGTACGACAAGACGAAGGTCTCCCCGATCTCCTGCCCGGACAACGTGGCGTTCGACGCCACCGGGAACCTCTGGATCTCCACGGACGGTAACGCGCTGGGCAGCAACGACGGTCTCTTCGCGACGGCCGTCGAGGGACCGGAGCGGGGCCACCTGAAGCAGTTCCTCACCGTGCCGGTGGGCGCGGAGGCCTGCGGCCCGTTCATCACCGGGGACAACCGCTCCGTCTTCGTAGCGGTGCAGCACCCGGGCGAGGTCAGCGGGGCGTCGGTCGAGAAGCCGGCCTCGAACTGGCCGGACGGTGACTACGCCAAGCCGGGCGTGGTGGTCGCCTGGCGTCTGGACGGCGGCCCGATCGGCAGCTGACCCCTCCTCGGGCGGTCCGGCGCTGGACCGCCACCGGGGCCCTCTCCCAGCCGGGGAGAGGGCCCCGGGCCGTTCCGGGCCGACGCGGGCGGGCCGGGCGGGGTCAGCTGTCGGCGGCCAGGTTGTCGGCGATCGTCCGGGCGACCGTGAGCAGCTTCGCCCGCACCACGCGGGCGGAGGTCATCATCTCGCCGGCCGGCAGCGCGCAGGCCAGCACCACCCGACGCTCCATGTCCTTGTCCGGGCTGACCAGCACCGCGGCGCAGGCCACGCCCTGCCGGAACTGCCCCAGCTCCAGCTGCATGCCCCGCCGGTCCCCGGCGGCCAGGTCGACCTCGAACGCCTCCGTGGTGGTCAGGGTCGCGGAGGTGAACGGGCGCATGCCGTAGTCGCGCAGGTAGCGGAAGCGCTGCTCGGCGGTCAGCGTGGCGAGCAGGGCCTTGCCGAGGGCGGTCGCGTGCGCCCCCTCGTCGAACCCGGGCACCAGGTCCTCCAGGTACGGCGAGCGCGGGCCCTCGGCCACGGCCGTGACCGCCACCTGGCCGCCCACGAACCGGCCGAGGTAGTGGCTGTAGCCGGTGTCCAGGGCGGCCCGGCGCAGGCTCTCCCCGACCGCCGGCGGCCCCCGGAACGCCGTCACCAGCTCGCGGTAGCGGTCGGCCACCTCCAGACCCACGATGTACGTGCCGTCCTCCCGACGGATCACGTAGCCCTCGTAGGCCAGCGTGCGGACCAGGTGGTAGGTCGTCGCCACGGTCAGCTCGCAGCGCCGGGCGATCTGTTTGACGGTGAGCCCCTTCGGGGCGCGACCGACCGACTCGAGCACTCGTAGCGCGCGGGACACGCTCCGGATGAGATCCGAAGGTTCCGCCAAGGGGTCGCGCACAACCACCTCCGCCGCCGGGGACTTACACCATATGAAAAACAGGCCCGGTGCGAAATGCCTGTTCGGGTGGAGGATGCCAGATTGCCATGAACGGCGCGTGCCCCGACAGGCACGTACCGTGACGCAATCGCTGCTCGCGTAGGTTTGCCGGACCATGACCGACACCGCGTTGCAGCCCGCCCCGCGCGGCACTCCGCCCCGGCCCGCCCGGGCGGTGGCGGGGGCCGTCGCCGTCACCATCGCCTGCGTCCTGCCGGTCTTCCTGCTCGGCGGTCTCGCCGTGCAGATGGGCGATGAGCTGGGCTTCTCCCCGGCCGGACTGGGCCTGGCCGTGTCGGTCTACTTCGGGGTGGGCGCGCTGGCCTCGGTGCCCTCCGGCGTCCTCGCCGAGCGGCACGGGCCGGCCGTGGTGGCCCGCGCCGGCATCCTGCTCTCCGCCGCCTGCCTGCTGGCGGTGGCGGTGGTGGCCCGTTCGTACCCGGTCCTGCTCGGGCTGCTCGCGCTCGCCGGCACCGCCAACGCCCTCGGACAGCTCGCCAGCAACGCCACCCTCGCCCGGCACGTGCCGGCCCGCAGGCAGGGGTTGTCGTTCGGGGTGAAGCAGGCCGCCATCCCCGTCGCCACCCTGCTGGCCGGGGCGGCGGTGCCGACCGTGGCGCTGACGGCCGGCTGGCGCTGGGCGTTCGTGGCCGCCGCCGGCGCGGCCCTGGCGACGTTGCCGGCCGTACCCGCCCGGGAGCCACGCCCCACCCGGACGGCCGCCCCCAGCCGCGCCGGCCGCGCCACGGCGGCCCTGGTGGTCGTCGGGGCCGCCGGGACCTTCGCCGCCGCCGCCGCGAACGCGCTCGGCACCTTCGTCGTCGACTCCGCCGCCGGCCGGGGGATGTCACCCGGGCTGGCCGGGCTGACCCTGACCCTGGGCAGCGCCGTCTGCGTGGCGGCCCGGGTCTGCGTCGGCTGGCTCGCGGACCGCCGCGCCACCGGGCACGTGGCCCTCATCGCCGGCATGCTCGTGGTCGGCGCCGCGGGGCTGGGCCTGCTCGCGGTGGCCGGGTCGGTGCCGCTGGTGGCCGGCGTGCTGCTCGGCTTCGGCCTGGGCTGGGCGTGGCCGGGCCTGATGACCTTCGCGGTGGTCCGGCTGCACCCGCAGGCCCCGGCCGCCGCGACCTCGGTCACCCAGACCGGGGTGTACGCGGGCGGCTGCCTCGGCCCGCTCGGCCTCGGCGCGGTGGCCGCGCACGCCGGCTACCAGGCGATGTGGATCGTGGCCGCCGGGTCGATGCTGCTGGCCGCCGCCCTGATGCTCGCCGGCAGCCGGCTGCTCGCCCGCCGCTAGCGGGCCGGCACGGGCCGGGTGTCGTCAGCTGGTGCGGTCGGCGATGTAGTCGCAGAGGGATTCGAGGGCGCGGCGGGCCGGGCCCTGCGGGAGCGGCGAGAGCTGCTCCCGGGCCTCCTCGGCGTAGCTGCGGACCGTCTCCCGGGCCCGCTTGAGCGCCGGGCTCTCGCGCAGCAGGCCGAGCGCCTCGGCGTGCAGGTCGTCGTCGGTAAGCGGGCCGGTCGCCAGGATCTCCCGCAGCCGCACCGAGGCGGCGTCGGCGTCGTCCGAGCCGAGCGCGTAGAGCACCGGCAGGGTCGGCACGCCCTCGCGCAGGTCGGTGCCGGGCGTCTTGCCCGACTCCACCGACTCCGAGGCGATGTCGAGCAGGTCGTCGGAGAGCTGGAAGGCCACGCCGATGGTCTCGCCGTAGCCGGCCAGCGCCTCGGTGTGCTCCGGGGCGGCACCGCCGAACATGCCGCCGAAGCGGGCCGAGGTGGCGATCAGCGAGCCGGTCTTGCCGGCGATCACGTCGAGGTAGTGGGCCACCGGGTCGTCGCCGGGGCGGGGGCCGACGGTCTCGGCGATCTGGCCGTGCACCAGCCGGGCGAAGGTGCGCGCCTGGAGGCGTACGGCCTCGGTGCCCAGGTCGGCGGCGATGTCGGCGGCGCGGGCGAAGAGGTAGTCGCCGACGAGGATGGCGACCGAGTTGGTCCACCGGGAGTTGGCGCTCGGCGCCCCCCGGCGCACGGCGGCCTCGTCCATCACGTCGTCGTGGTAGAGCGTCGCGAGGTGGGTGAGCTCCATCACCACCGCGGCCGGCACGACCTGCGCGTTGGTCGGGTCGCCGAACTGCGCGCCCAGCGCCACCAGCAGCGGCCGGAACCGCTTGCCGCCGGCCTCCACGAGGTGCCGGGCGGCCTCCGTGACGAACGGGTCGGCGCTGGCCACGCCCGCCCGCAGCTCGGACTCGACGCTCTCCAGCAGGCCCAGCACGGACGCCTCGACGCGGGGGTCGGCGAGATAGAGGCCGAGCGCGCCGAACTGACTCGTGCTCACCCTGGTCCGACGGCCGCCGGACCCGGGGGCACCTGAACGCTCGCCAGCCGGATTCACCACGCCATCAACCATGCCACACCCCTCCGACCTGCCCGGGACGGGGGATACGGCGCGGGGGCCGGCACGCCGTGGCGTACCGGCCCCCGCGGGCGTCAGCGTCGGTCATCTGACAAATTCGGCGGCGCCGGTGGCCAGGTCGAGCAGCGGAGCGGGCGCCACACCGAGCACCAGCGTGGCGAGCACGCCGATCATCAGCGCGGCCGAGGTCAGCCCACCGGGCACGGCGACGGTCGGCGTCGACTCGCCGGGCTCGGAGAGCCACATCATCACCACGACCCGCAGGTACGGGAAGGCCAGCACCATGCTGGTCAGCACGCCGGCGATCACCAGCCACGCCTGCCCGCCGTCGAGCGCCGGGCCGAAGACCGCGAACTTGCTCGTGAAGCCGCTGGTCAGCGGGATGCCGGCGAAGGCCAGCAGGATGAAGGTGAAGACACCGGCGTAGAACGGCGAGCGCCGGCCCAGCCCGGCCCAGCGGGACAGGTGGGTGGCCTCCCCGTCGGCGTCGCGCACCAGGGTCACCACGGCGAACGCGGCGAGCACCGAGAAGCCGTACGCGACCAGGTAGAACATCGTCCCGGAGATGCCGTCGGCCCCCGGGGCCAGCACGCCGACCAGCAGGTAACCGGCGTTGGCGATCGAGGAGTACGCCAGCAGCCGCTTGATGTCGGTCTGGGTGACCGCCAGCACCGCGCCGACCAGCATCGTCAGCACCGCCACCACGCCGAGGACCGGGGTGAAGTCCCACCGGGCCCCGTCGAAGGCGACGTGGAACACCCGCAGCAGGGCGCCGAACGCGGCGACCTTGGTGCAGGCGGCCATGAGACCGGTGACCGGGGTCGGCGCGCCCTGGTAGACGTCCGGCGTCCAGACGTGGAAGGGGGCGGCCGCCGCCTTGAAGAGCAGCCCGATGGCGAGCAGCGCCATGCCGGCGAAGAGCAGCACGGGGCTGGCCGGGGAGTCCGCGACGGCGGCGTCGATGGTGGCGAAGTCGACACCCGCCTGCCGGCCCGGGACGCCCGCCGTGAAGCCGTAGATCAGGGCCACGCCGAACAGGAAGAAGGCGGAGGCGTACGCGCCGAGCATGAAGTACTTCAGCGCGGCCTCCTGGCTCAGCAGCCGCCGGCGGCGGGCCAGCGCGCAGAGCAGGTACAGCGGCAGCGAGAAGACCTCGAGCGCGATGAACATGGTCAGCAGGTCGTTCGCCGCCACGAAGATCAGCATGCCGCCGATCGCGAACGTGGTCAGCGGGTAGACCTCGGTGAGGCCGTTCTTGCCCTCGGCCTGCCGCCGGTCGTCGGCCGACTCGGCGGTGACCGCGGCCTGGGCGACGAACGCCCCGCCCCGCTCCACCGAGCGCTCGCCGATGAGCAGCAGCGCCATCGCGGCGAGGACCAGGATCGCGCCCTGGAGGAAGAGCGTCGGCCCGTCCACCGCGATCGCCCCGCCGATCGTGATCTTCCGCTCGTCGGCCGCCAGCACCACCATGGTCAGCGCGGCGAGCACCGCCAGCAGGGCCATCGACAGCTGGACCACGTGCCGGAGCCGGCGGGGCACGAACGCCTCGACCAGCACGCCCAGCAGCGCGGCGCCCAGCATGATCAGGGTGGGAGCGAGCGCCGCGTAGTCGATCGACGGCAGTTTCAGCTCGGTCACTTCGCAAACCTCTCGTTCGCGACTGCGGGGCTCACTTTGCCGCCTCCTGGACGGTGCCGCCCGAGGTCGGGGCGGGGTCGGTTCGGCCGACGTCCTGCATGGTCGCCTGCACGGCCGGGTTGATCACGTCGGTGACCGGCTTCGGGTAGAAGCCGAGCAACAGGATCAGTGCGATCAGCGGGGCGACCACGAACTTCTCGCGCAGGTTCAGGTCACGCCGCATGCCGTCGATCTGGGTCAGCGCCGGGTTGAGCGTGCCCTGGGTGGTGCGCTGCACCATCCACAGCACGTACGCGGCGGCCAGGATGATGCCGAGCGTCGCGATCACCGCGACCGGCTTGTTCACCGTGAACGTGCCGATCAGCACCAGGAACTCGGAGACGAACGGCGCGGTGCCGGGCAGCGCGAGCGAGGCCAGACCGGCGAAGAAGAGCACCCCGGCCAGGATCGGCACCAGCTTGCCGGCGCCGCCGAAGTCGCTGATCAGCGCCGAGCCGCGCCGGGCGATGAGCATGCCCACCACCAGGAAGAGCAGGCCGGTGGCGAGGCCGTGGTTGACCATGTAGAGCACCGCGCCGGTGCCGGCCTGGGTGGTGAAGGCGAAGATGCCCACCCCGATGAAGCCGAAGTGCGCGATCGAGGTGTACGACACCAGCCGCTTCAGGTCGTTCTGGCCGACCGCCAGCAGCGCGGCGTAGATGATGCCGATCAGCCCCAGCGCCAGCGCCCACGGGGCGAACCACTTGGCCGCGTCCGGGAACAGCGGCAGGCAGTAGCGCAGGATGCCGAAGGTGCCCACCTTGTCGAGCACGCCGACGAGCAGCGCCGCCGCACCGGCCGGGGCCGCGCCACCGGCGTCCGGCAGCCAGGTGTGGAACGGGAAGAACGGCGCCTTGATCGCGAACGCGAGGAAGAAGCCGAGGAACAGCCAGCGCTCCGTGCCGGTGGAGATGTCCACCTGGGACAGCGCCTGCCAGTCGAAGGTCTTCCCGCCGACGACCCAGAGGCCGATCACCGCGGCGAGCATGAACAGACCGCCGACCAGCGAGTAGAGGAAGAACTTCACCGCCGCGTACTGCCGCTGGTGGCCGCCGTAGCTGCCGATGAGGAAGTACATCGGCACCAGCATGACCTCGAAGAACACGTAGAACAGGAAGACGTCGGCGGCGGCGAAGACGCCGATCATCGTGCACTCGAGGACGAGCAGCAGGGCGAAGTAGACCGGCACCGACCGCTTGGACGACTCGGCGTCGTGCCAGGACGCCAGGATCACCAGCGGCACGAGCACCGCGATCAGCATCAGCATCACCAGCGCGATGCCGTCGGCGGCGAAGGTGAAGTTGACGCCCCAGTTCGGGATCCACGCGTAGGACTCGCGGAACTGGAAGCGGTCACCGCCGACCTTGAAGGTCACCCACATGACCACCGACAGCGCCAGCACCAGCAGCGACCAGCCGAGCGCCACCTGCTTGGCCAGCTCCGGCCGGCTGCGCGGCAGGAAGGCCACCACCAGGGCGCCGACCAGCGGTGCCACGGTGAGCACCGAGAGGAACGGGAAGTCGGACATTATGCGGCCTTACCTCCGTCGTCACTGCGCGGTCCGCCGGTGACGGCCGCCTGGAAGAGGTCGATCACGCCAGCCACCCCGCCTCGACGGCCAGGAACGCCGCCAGGACCAGCAGCGCGCCGGTCAGGATCGAGGTGGCGTACGACCGGACGAAGCCCGTCTGGAGCCGCCGGAGCCGGCCCGAGCCGCCACCGATCCCCGCCGCGAGGCCGTTGACCAGCCCGTCGACGCCCCGGTTGTCCAGGTAGACCAGTGCCCGGGTGAGGAAGATGCCCGGCTTCTCGAAGACCGCCTCGTTGAACGCGTCGGTGTAGAGGTTCTTCCGGGCGGCGGTGACCAGTACGCCGGCCGGCTGCGGCGCGGTGGCCGTGCCGTTGCGGAACAGGAACCAGGCCAGACCCGCGCCGAGGATGGTGATCAGGATCGACAGGATCGTGATCACCGTGTGGGAGAGGACGCCGTGCGCCTCGCCGCCGGGCACCTCCCCGAGCACGGGCGTCAACCAGGAGGCGACTCCGTCGTTCCAGGCCATCAGTCCACCGGCCACCACAGACCCGACCGCCAGGAGGATGAGCGGGATCGTCATCAGCTTCGGCGACTCGTGCGGGTGCTGGATGTCCTCCGTCCAGCGCGTCGGCCCGTGGAAGGTGAGCACGAAGAGCCGGGTCATGTAGAAGGCGGTCAGTCCGGCACCAAGCAGCGCCGCGCCGCCGAACAGCCAGGCAGTCCAGCCCTCCCGCTCGAAGGCGCTCGCGATGATCGGCTCCTTTGAGAAGTAGCCGGAGAGCGGCGGGATGCCGATGATCGCCAGCCAGCCGGCCGCGAAGGTCAGCCAGGTGATCTTCATGTGCTTCGAGAGGCCGCCGAACCGGCGGATGTCGACCTGGTCCTTCATGCCGTGCATGACCGAGCCGGCGCCGAGGAACATGTTGGCCTTGAAGAAGCCGTGCGCCAGCAGGTGGATGATGGCCAGCGCGTAGGCGCCTCCACCCAGGCCGACGCCGAGGAACATGTAGCCGATCTGGCTGACCGTCGACCAGGCCAGCACCCGCTTGATGTCGTCCTTGGCCGCGCCGATGATGCAGCCGATCAGCAGCGTCAGCGCGCCGACGCTCACCACCACCAGCTGGAGGGTGGAGTTGGCCGAGAAGATCGGGTTCGACCGGGCGATCAGGTAGACGCCGGCCGTGACCATGGTGGCGGCGTGGATGAGCGCCGACACGGGGGTCGGGCCCTCCATCGCGTCCGGCAGCCACGCCTGGAGCGGGAACTGGCCGGACTTGCCGGCCGCGCCGAGCAGCAGCAGCAGGCCGAGCACCAGCACCGTGGTCCCGGTCAGCGAGCCGACGCCGTTGAAGACCTCGTCGTACTGGGTGGTGCCGAGGGTGGCGAACATGATGAAGATGCCGATCGCCAGGCCGGCGTCGCCGACCCGGTTCATCAGGAACGCCTTCTTGCCGGCGGTGGCGGCGCTGGGCCGCTCGTACCAGAAGGAGATCAGCAGGTACGACGCCACACCGACGCCCTCCCAGCCGAAGTAGAGCATCACGTAGTTGTTGCCGAGCACCAGCAGCAGCATGGCGGCGACGAACAGGTTGAAGTAGGCGAAGAACCGCCGACGTCCCGCGTCGTGCGCCATGTACTCGACCGCGTAGAGGTGGATCAGGAAACCCACCCCGGTGATCAGCAGCACGAAGACGGCGGCCAGCGGGTCGAAGAGCAGACCGAAGTCCACCCGCAGGTCGCCGACCGTGATGAAGTCCCACAGGCTCAGCTCGACCGACTTGTTCTCCAGGCCACGCAGCTGGAAGAAGTAGGTCAGGCCCAGCACGAAGGCGGCGCCGATGGCGGCCACCCCGAGCCAGTGCCCCCAGCGGTCCGCACGCCGGCCGAGCAGCAGCAGGACCGCCGCGCTGACCAGCGGGATCGCCACCAGCAGCCAGACGCTGCCCAGCAGCCCGTCCGCCGTCGCGTAGGCGACGGTGCCCACCGGCTCAGCCGGGGCGTTCGTCAGAATCGTTCCCACCGCAGGACCCCTCAGTACTTCAGCAGGTTGGCGTCGTCGACGCTCGCGGAGCGCCGGGTCCGGAAGATCGCCATGATGATCGCGAGCCCGACCACGACCTCGGCCGCCGCCACCACCATCACGAAGAACGCCATGATCTGGCCGTTGAGGTCACCGTTGATCCGGCTGAAGGTGACCAGGGTCAGGTTGGCCGCGTTGAGCATCAGCTCGACGCACATGAACAGCACGATCGCGTTGCGCCGGATGAGCACACCGACCGCGCCGATGGTGAAGAGCACCGCGGCCAGCACCAGGTAGTTGTCGGGCGTCACTTGTCCGTCCCCTTCAGCGTGGTCTCCCGGTCGGTGAGCTCGCGCACCGGCAGGATGTCCGAGGTGCTCCGGTCGGTCAGCCGGCCGTCGGGCAGACGGGCCGGGGTGGCCACCGAGGAGGAGGTCGCGAAGACACCCGGGCCGGGCTTCGGGCCCGGGTAGTTGCCCGGGGCGAAGCGCGCCCGCATCGTCTTCGGCTGGTCCATCTTGTCCTGCTTGCGCCGCTCGACGTGGGCCAGCACCATCGCACCGACCGCGGCCGTGATGAGCAGCGCCGAGGTGAGCTCGAAGGCGAAGACGTACTTGGTGAAGAGCAGCCGGGCGATGCCCTGCACGTTGCCCTCGGCGTTGGCCTGCTCCAGGCCGACGGCCGTGGTGCCGTCCAGCGCGCGCCACAGCCCGCCGCCGACCAGGCCGGCGAAGCCGAGCCCGAGCACCGCCGCCGCGACCCGCTGGCCGCGCAGCGTCTCGATCAACGAGTCCGAGGCGTCGCGGCCGACCAGCATCAGCACGAAGAGGAACAGCATCATGATCGCGCCGGTGTAGACGATGATCTGCACCATGCCGATGAACGGCCCGGCCTGGAGCACGTAGAACACGCCCAGGCAGAGCATCGTCAGCACCAGCCAGAGGGCCGAGTGCACGGCGTTGCGCGCCGCGACCATCCCGATCGCGCCGATCAGCGCCAGCGGGGCCAGGATCCAGAAGGTCACCTGCTCCCCGCCGGAGACCCCGCCCGCCGCGGCGAGCACCGTCTGCGTGATCATGCTCCGTCCCCCTTGGCGGCCGCTGCCCGCTGGGCGTGCTGCTCGGCGCCGGGGAAGGTCACACCGGGGTGCTCCTCCACCTGGTACCGGCCCGGGTTGTTGGCCGAGTGCTCCGCGCCGGCCGAGGTGCCCGGGTTGGTCAGCGCGCCGACGTAGTAGTCCTTCTCGCTGTCGCCCAGCCGCATCGGGTGCGGCGGCTGCTCCATGCCCGGCAGCAGCGGCGCGAGCAGCTGCTCCTTCGTGAAGATCAGGTCCTGCCGGCTGTCCCGGGCCAGCTCGTACTCGTTGCTCATGGTGAGCGAGCGGGTCGGGCAGGCCTCGATGCAGAGCCCGCAGAAGATGCAGCGGGCGTAGTTGATCTGGTAGACGCTGGCGTACCGCTCACCCGGCGAGAAGCGCTGCTCGTCGGTGTTGTCGCCGCCCTCGACGTAGATCGCGTCCGCCGGGCAGGCCCAGGCGCACAGCTCACAGCCGATGCACTTCTCCAGCCCGTCCGGGTGCCGGTTGAGGATGTGCCGCCCGTGGTAGCGCGGCGCCGACACCGGCGGCTTGAACGGGTAGTCGGTGGTGACGACCTTCTTGAACATGTGCGAGAAGGTGACACCGAATCCCTTGAACGTTCCGGTGATCGCGCCCACGTCACACCTCCCTGGAGTCCGGGCCGGCGGCGATGTTGGCCGGCTCCCGCTCGGCGACCACGCGCCTCGTGCGCGGGCTCGGTGGTACCTGCAGGTCCATCGGGGGCAGCGGGAAGCTGCCGTGCGGCCGGTCGTTGACCTGCTCCTGGACCGTCGGCTTCGGCTGCGGCTTCCGGCTCGGCCAGAGCAGCGTGGCGAGCAGCAGGATGCCGGCGGGGATGCCGACGGCGATCAGCTTGCTGCGCGAGTCCCAGTCCTCGATCGAGCGCAGGCCGGCCAGGACCAGGATCCAGACCAGGTTGATCGGGAGCAGGACCTTCCAGCCGAAGCGCATGAACTGGTCGTAGCGCAGCCGGGGCAGCGTGCCCCGCAGCCAGACGAAGACGAAGACGAGCATGACGACCTTGGCGAAGAACCACAGCATCGGCCACCAGCCGGAGTTGGCGCCGGCCCAGATGGTGGTGATCGGCGCCGGGGCGCGCCAGCCGCCCAGGAAGAGCGTCGTGGTGACCGCGGACATGGTGACCATCGCGACGTACTCGCTGAGCATGTAGAGCGCGAACTTCAGCGAGCTGTACTCGGTCATGTAGCCCGCGACCAGCTCGGACTCCGCCTCGGGCAGGTCGAACGGCGCGCGGTTGGTCTCACCGACGGTGGAGATGAAGAAGATGATGAAGCTCGGCAGCAGCAGGATCGCGTACCAGCCGGGGGCCGGGATCTCGAGGCCCGCGATGCTCAACCGGGTGCCCTCGCCCTGGGCGGCGACGATCCCGCTGGTCGACATCGTGCCGGCGGTCATGAAGACCGCCACGATGCTCAGGCCCATGGCGACCTCGTACGAGATCATCTGGGCGCTGGAGCGCAGGCCGCCGAGCAGCGGGTAGGTCGAGCCGGAGGCCCAACCACCGAGCACGATGCCGTAGATGCCCATCGACGAGCAGGCCAGCAGCACCAGCACCGCCACCGGCACGTCGGTGACCTGCAACGGCGTCCAGTGGCCGAAGATGCTGACCATCGGGCCGAACGGCACCACCGACAGCGAGGTGACCGCGCAGATCACCGAGATGGTCGGGGCGAAGAAGAAGACGACCTTGTCGGCCGCCTTCGGCAGGATGTCCTCCTTGAAGGCCATCTTCAGGCCGTCGGCGAGGGTCTGCAGCAGACCGAACGGGCCGGCCTGGTTGGGGCCGGGCCGCACCGCCATGCGGCCCACGACCCGCCGCTCGAACCAGACGCCGAGCAGCGTGGCGACCAGGCCGAAGGCGAAGGCAAAGACGATCTTGATGAGGACCAGCCACCACGGGTCCCGGCCGAAGTCGGCCAGCGTCGGGTCCTGGGCCAGGTAGACCGCGTTCACTGGTGTACACCCCCTGCGTTGAGGAGCGGGCCCGGGCGGTCGGCCGCGTCGGCGGCGACCGCGGCGGCGGAGATCCGCACGACCGCTCCGGACGTCGCGCCGAGGCTGCGTCGCACGGTCGCGCCGGGCGAGTTGGTCGGCAGCCAGACGACGCCGTCCGGCATCTCGGTGATCTCCGCCGGCAGGGTCAGCGCCCCCCGGTCGGTGCCCACCGTCACCGGGTCGCCGTCGGCCACGCCGAGCGCCTCGGCGGTGCCCTTGCCCAGCCGGACCACCGGTGGGCGGGCGGTGCCGGCGAGGTGCTCGTCGCCGTCGGTGAGGCTGCCCAGGTCGATCAGCTGGTGCCAGGTGGCGAGCACCGCCTCACCGGCGCCCGGCTCGCGCACCGCGACCGGCTCCACCGACGGGGCGGCGGGGCGCTCGGTGCGGGTCCGCGGCAGCGCGCCCAGCTCGCGGCGGACGCTGAGCACGTCGCCGGTGCCGAGCTGCACGTCGAGCTGCGCGGCGAGCGCGTCCAGCACGCGGCCGTCGGTCATCGCGGCGGTGCGCAGCACCGCATCGAAGGGGCGCAGCCGGCCCTCCCAGTCCAGGAAGCTGCCGGCCTTCTCGGCCACCGGGGCCACGGGAAAGACCACGTCGGCCCGGCGGGCCACCGCGCTCATCCGCAGCTCCAGGCTGACCAGGAACGGCACCTCGTCCAGGGCCGCCTCGGCCAGCCGCGGGTCGGCCAGGTCGGCCGGGTCGACCCCGGCCACCACCAGCGCGCCGAGCTGGCCGCCGGCGGCGGCGGCGAGGATGCCGTCGGTGTCCCGGCCGGCCTGGCTCGGGATCACCCCGGCCGGGATGTCCCACGCCTCGCCCAGCTCGGCCCGTGCCGCCGGCTCGTTGACCACGCGGCCGCCGGGCAGCAGGTTGGGCAGGCAGCCCGCGTCGACCGCGCCGCGGTCACCCGCGCGCCGCGGCACCCAGGCCAGCTTCGCACCGGTACGCCGGGCCACGTCGGCCGCCGCGGAGAGACCGCCCGGCACGCTGGCCAGCCGCTCGCCGACGATCAGGATCGCGCCCTCGGCGCTGAGCGCCTCGGCGACCGTCGCGTGCTCGGCGAGCACGCTCGCCTCCTCGCCCGGCACCACCCGGGCCAGCTTGGCCCCGAGCTTCTCCAGGCCGCGGGTGGCGAACGGCGCGATCGCGTACACCGTCAGCTTCTTCTTCAGGTACGCCTTGCGCAGCCGCAGGAAGAGGATCGGGCACTCCTCCTCCGGCTCCAGCCCGACCAGCACCACGGCCGGCGCCTTCTCCACGTCGGCGTAGGTCACGTCGGTGACCCCGGCGACCGAGCTGGCCAGGAAGTCGGTCTCCTCGCGGGAGACCGGCCGGGCCCGGAAGTCGATGTCGTTGGTGTTCAGCGCGACCCGGGCGAACTTCGCGTACGCGTAGGCGTCCTCGACGGTCAGCCGACCGCCGGTGAGCACCGCCGTGCCCCGCCCGCCGTCCCGCGCCGCGCGCAGGCCCTCGGCGGCGACGGCCAGCGCCTCGCTCCACGCCGCCTCACGCAGCTCGCCGGTCTGCGGGTCGCGGACCAGCGGGGTGGTGAGCCGGTCGAAGGCGCGGGTGTACTGGAAGCCCCACCGCCCCTTGTCGCAGTTCCACTCCTCGTTCACCGCCGGGTCGTCGCCGGCCAGCCGGCGCAGCACCTTGCCCCGCCGCCAGTCGGTGCGCTGGGCGCACCCGGCCGAGCAGTGCTCGCACACGCTCGGGGAGGAGACCAGGTCGAACGGCCGGGCCCGGAACCGGTACTGGGTGCCGGTCAGCGCGCCGACCGGGCAGATCTGCACCGTGTTGCCGGAGAAGTACGAGTTGAAGGGCACGTCGCCGGATTCGGCCGCGGCATCGGCGTGGCCGGGGCAGCCCGCGTCCACGCCGTAGTCCTCGTCCCGGTAGATGTTGATCTCCTCGGCGGACGACCGGCCCATCAGGTCGATGAACTTGTCGCCGGCGATCTCCTCGGAGAACCGGGTGCAGCGCTGGCAGAGCACGCAGCGCTCGCGGTCGAGCAGCACCTGCGTGCTGATCGGCAGCGGCTTCGGGTACTCCCGCTTGTGCTCGTGGAACCGCGAGTCGGCGCGGCCGGTGGACATCGCCTGGTTCTGCAGCGGGCACTCGCCGCCCTTGTCGCACATCGGGCAGTCGAGCGGGTGGTTGAGCAGCAGCAGCTCCATGACCCCCTCCTGCGCCTTCTTGGCGACCGGAGAGGTGAGCTGGGTACGCACCACCATGCCGTCGGCGACGGTCTGGGTGCAGGAGGCGACGGGCTTGCGCTGCCCCTCCACCTCGACCAGGCACTGCCGGCACGCGCCGGCCGGGGCCAGCAGCGGGTGGTCGCAGAACCGGGGGATCTCGGTGCCCAACTGCTCGGCGACCCGGATCAGGAGCGCCCCCTTGGGGGCGGTGACCTCGACGCCGTCGATGGTGAGCGTGACGGTCTCGGTCTGCTTCGCTACGTCGGTCACAGTGCTTGCCTTTCGCTCGCGACTGCGGGGCTCGCTCCGCTCACTCCTCGCGCTCGCATCAGTGCGCTCCCACTAGCTGCTTGTCCGACAGCTTCGGCGCGGTACGTCCCTCGATGTAGTCGAGGTAGTCCTGCTTGAAGTACTTCAGCGACGAGGTCACCGAGCTGGTCGCGCCGTCACCCAGACCGCAGAACGAGCGGCCGAGGATGTTGTCGCAGGTGTCCAGCAGGGTGTCCAGGTCCTCGTGGGTGCCCTGACCGGCGAGGATCCGCCGGTAGACCCGGACCATCCAGTAGTTGCCCTCGCGGCACGGGGTGCACTTGCCGCACGACTCGTGGTGGTAGAACTCCAGCCACCGGTAGGTCGCGTAGACCGGGCAGTCCTGGTCGGAGAAGATCTGGGTGGCCGTGGTGCCGAGGATCGAGCCGGCCGCCGCCACCCCCTCGAAGTCCAGCGGCACGTCCAGGTGCTCCGCGGTGAGCAGCGGCGTCGACGAGCCACCCGGCGTCCAGAACCTCAGGTTGTGGCCGGGCTGCATGCCGCCGGCCAGCTCGATCAGCTCCCGCAGGGTGACGCCCATCGTGCACTCGAACTGGCCGGGGTTGGCGATCCGGCCGGAGAGCGAGTAGATCATCGGGCCGGACGACTTCTCCGTGCCCATGGTCTTCCACCAGTCGGCGCCGCCCAGCACGATGTACGGCACGCTGGCGATGGTGCCGACGTTGTTGACCACCGTCGGGCTCGCGTACAGGCCGTGGGTCGCCGGGAACGGCGGGCGCAGCCGGGGCTGGCCCCGGAAGCCCTCCAGCGAGTCCAGCAGCGCGGTCTCCTCACCGCAGATGTACGCCCCGGCGCCCGAGTGCACCACCAGCTCCAGGTCGAACCCGGAGCCGAGGATGTTCCGGCCGAGGTAGCCCTTGGCGGTCGCCTCCCGCACGGCGTTGCGCAGCCGGCGCGCGGCGTGCACCGCCTCGCCGCGGATGTAGATGTAGGCGCGGTTGGCCCGGATCGCGTACGACGCGATGATCACGCCCTCGACGAGCGCGTGCGGGTCGTGCGTCATCAGCGGGAGGTCCTTGCAGGTGCCCGGCTCGCCCTCGTCGGCGTTGACCACGAGGTAGTGCGGCTTGCCGTCGCCCTGCGGGATGAACCCCCACTTGAGACCGGTCGGGAAGCCGGCGCCGCCGCGACCGCGCAGCCCGGAGTCCTTGATCAGCTGGATCAGGTCGTCCGGGTGCGCCTTGAGCGCCTTGCGCAGGGCCGCGTAGCCGTCGAGCTTCTCGTAGGTGCCGATCCGCCAGGCGTCCGGCGACAGCCAGCGCTTGGTGAGTACCGGCGTCAGCTTGGCCAGGGTCTCCGGCCGGGGAGTGGTCACTTCTGGACCCCCGTCTCGCTCGCGACGGCGGAGCCGGCGCCACCGGTGCCCGCCTCGGCTTCCTTGAGGTTGCGCTCCTGCGCCCCGGCCTCGTCGCCGGCGGGCTTGCCGTCGCCGGCCGGCGCGTTGGCCGCCGCGCCGGCGGCCTCCGCCTCCTGCGCGTCGCGGGGAGCCGGCGGCGTGGGGTCCACCGGAATCTTGGTGCCGGGCGCGTCCGGCACGGCGGTCGCCGCGTCGGGCTGCCGGGTCTCGGCGGCCCGCACCTCGGGCGACTTGTCGTCCGGCGCCTTCACGTCCCGGGTCGTGCTGCCGGCCGCCTCGGCGGCGGGGGCCGGCGCGCCGGTGCCCGCGTTGCCGGTGGTGCCCGTGGCGGGCCCGGCGCCGTTGCCGCTCGCGGCCGGGACGGCCCTGGCCGGCTCGGGGGCCGGCTTCGCGGCGGCCTCGCTCCTGGCCTTCGCCTCGGCGGCGGCCTTGTCGGCCTCGGCCTTGCTCCGGATCGGGGTGTTCGGGTCGAAGCCCGGCACCGAGATGCCGTGCTCCTGCGCCAGCCGCAGCCCCCGGAGGGTGGGCTCCCCCGGCCCGCCGTCGGCGACCGCGCCCTCCCGCTCGTCGGCGAAGCCGGCGAGCTGCACCGCCATCTCCTTGAGGGTGCAGAGCCGGGCGCCCCGGGTCGGCATCGGCCGGCCACCGGCACGCAGCTCGTCGACCACGCCGCGCGCGGTCTGCGGGTCCACCCCGTCGAAGAAGTCGTAGTTGACGGTCATCACCGGGCCGTAGTCGCACGCCGCCAGGCACTCGGCGTGCTCCAGGGTGATCTTCCCGTCGGCGGTGGTCTCGTCGTGCCCCACGCCGAGGTGCTCGGCGAGGGTGTCGTAGACCTCCTGTCCACCGAGCACGTTGCACATCGTGTTGGTGCAGACGCTCACCAGGTAGTCGCCGGTCGGCCGGCGCTTGTACATGGTGTAGAAGGTGGCGACCGCCCCGACCTGGGCCTTGTTCAGGCCCAGCACCTCGGCGCAGAACGCCACGCCGGCCGGCGAGACGTAGCCCTCCTCGGCCTGCACGAGGTGCAGCAGCGGCAGCAGCGCCGACCGCGACCGGTCGGCCGGGTAGCGGGCGATGATCTCCCGTGCCCGCTCGCGGGTCTCGTCAGTGAAAACGCTCATCAGCGTCGCCTTCCGTTCACGACTGCGGGGCTCGCAAGCTCACTCCTCGCGCTCACCGGTCACACCCCCCCATGACGGGGTCCAGCGAAGCCCCACCGGCGATCACGTCGGCGATCAGGCCGCCCTCGGCCATCGCCGGGAGGGCCTGGAGGTTGACGAAGCTCGGCTCCCGGTAGTGCACCCGGTACGGCCGGGTGCCACCGTCGGAGACGGCGTGCACGCCCAGCTCGCCGCGGGGCGACTCGATGCCGACGTAGACCTGGCCCGGCGGCACCCGGAAACCCTCGGTGACGAGCTTGAAGTGGTGGATCAGCGACTCCATCGACTGACCCATGATCTTCGCGACGTGCTCCAGCGAGTTGCCCATGCCGTCGACGCCGATGGCGAGCTGCGCCGGCCAGGCGATCTTCTTGTCGGCCACCATGACCGGGCCCGGCTTGAGCCGGTCCAACGCCTGCTCGACGAGCTTGAGCGACTCCCGGATCTCGGCGAGCCGGACCACGTAGCGGCCCCACACGTCGCCGTCGGTGTGCGTCGGCACGTCGAACTCGTACGTCTCGTAGCCGCAGTACGGCATGGTCTTGCGCAGGTCCCAGGCCAGGCCGGCGGAGCGCAGCACCGGGCCGGTCACGCCGAGCGCGACGCAGCCCGTCACGTCGAGCACCGCGACGTTCTTCGTCCGCTCGAGCCAGATGGGCTGCCCGGAGAGGAGGTTCTCGTACTCCTTGAGCCGCTTCGGCAGCAGCTTCAGGAACTCGCGGATCTTGACGATCGCCTCGTCCGGCACGTCCTGGGCGACGCCGCCCGGCCGGACGTACGCGTGGTTCATCCGCAGGCCGGTGATGATCTCGAAGATCTCCAGGATGTACTCACGCTCGCGGAAGCCGTAGAGCATCATGTTGATCGCGCCCAGCTCCATGGCGGTGGTGGCCACCCAGACCAGGTGCGACGAGATCCGGTTCAGCTCCATCATCAGGACCCGGATGGTGTTCGCCCGCTCGGTGATCTGGTCGGAGATCCCGAGCAGCTTCTCCACCGCCAGCGCGTAACCCGTCTCGTTGAAGATCGGGGAGAGGTAGTCCATCCGGGTCACGAAGGTGCTGCCCTGGACCCAGTTGCGGTATTCGAGGTTCTTCTCGATGCCGGTGTGCAGGTAGCCGACGACCGAGCGGGCCTCGCGGACCGTCTCGCCCTCCAGCTCCAGGACCAGCCGGAGCACGCCGTGCGTCGACGGGTGCTGCGGGCCCATGTTGACGACGATCCGCTCGTCGTTGATCGGGTCGGTCCCCGAGACGACGCTGTCCCAGTCGCCACCGGTGACGGTGAAGACCCTGCCCTCGGTGGTGTCGCGCTCGGCGGCGTAGTTCGACGTGGTCACAGTGCCGGCCCTCCGTTCACGACTGCGGGGCTCGCAAGCTCACTCCTCGCGCTCACTGGTAGGACCTCCTCCGGTCCGGCGGCGGGATCTCAGCGCCCTTGTACTCGACGGGCACGCCGCCGAGGGGGTAATCCTTGCGCTGCGGGTGCCCCTCCCAGTCGTCCGGCATCAGGATCCGGGTCAGGTTGGGGTGACCGTCGAAGACGATGCCGAACATGTCGTACGCCTCGCGCTCCTGCCAGTCGGCCGTCGGGTAGACCGACGTGACGCTCGGCAGGTGCGGGTCCTCGGCGGAGACCGCGGCCTCCAGCCGCACCGTGCGGCGGTAGGTCATCGAGGTGAGCTGGTAGACGACGTGCAGGCGGCGGGCGTCGGCGCCGAGGTAGTCGACCCCCGACACCGAGGAGCAGAGCTCGAAGCGGAGCGCCATGTCGTCGCGCATCACCTGGCAGACCTCGGCGATCCGCTCCGGGCGGATGTGCAGGGTCAGCTCGCCCCGGTCGACCACGACCTTCTCGACGGCGTCGGCGAAGGCCGGGTACGCCTCCTCCAGCGCGTCGCGGACCTCGTCGAAGTAGCCCCCGTACGGCCGGGGCGCGTCCTCGATGGTCCGGCGCTGGCGGACGAGGCCGCCGAAGCCGGACACGTCCCCGGTGCCCTGGTTGCCGAACATGCCCCGGCCGGCCGGGCTGGCCGGGGGGTACTCGGCGGGTGCGGTGCTGCTGGCGCCGGCCGGCGTGACCGGTACCGGCACGCCGCCGTCGTCTTTCCTGTCCTGAGGCGCGGTCACTTCTGGACACCCCCGTGCTGAAGGTGGTTCTGGGCCTTCATCCAGTTCTCGATCCGCAGCTGCTCCTCGCGACCCTCACGGACCGCCTTGGTCCACTCGGCCCGCCGGGCCTTGTCGCTGCGGTACGACGACGGCATCGAGCCGTAGGGGACGACCGGGACGTCGCCGCGGGCCTGGCGCGCCTCGAGCATCTTGCGGCCGTTCGGGCCGAGCGGCTCGTGCCCGATCTTCTCGCGCAGCTTGAGCACCGCGTCGATGAGCATCTCGGGCCGGGGCGGGCAGCCGGGCAGGTACATGTCGACCGGGACGATGTGGTCGACGCCCTGCACGATGGCGTAGTTGTTGAACATGCCGCCGCTGCTGGCGCAGACGCCCATCGAGATGACCCAGCGGGGCTCCGCCATCTGGTCGTAGATCTGGCGCAGCACCGGGGCCATCTTCTGGCTCACCCGGCCGGCCACGATCATCAGGTCGGCCTGTCGGGGCGAGGCCCGGAAGACCTCCATGCCCCAGCGGCCCATGTCGTAGTGCGGACCGCCGGCGGCCATCATCTCGATGGCGCAGCAGGCCAGGCCGAAGGTGGCCCCCCAGACCGACGTCTTCCGCGACCAGTTGACCAGCTTCTCCACCGAGGTGAGCAGGACACCGGCGGGAAGCTTCTCCTCGATACCCATCTGAGGTTCCTCCCTCAGTCCCAGTCCAGGCCGCCGCGCCGCCAGACGTAGGCGTAGGCGACGAAGACCGCGACGATGAACAGGACCATCTCCACGAAGCCGAAGATCGGCAGGGCGTCGAACGAGACCGCCCAGGGGTAGAGGAAGATGATCTCGATGTCGAAGACGATGAAGAGCATCGCCGTCAGGTAGAACTTGATCGGGAACCGGCCGCCGCCGACCGGCTGCGGGCTGGGCTCGATGCCGCACTCGTACGCCTCGAGCTTGGCCTTGTTGTAGCGCCGGGGACCGGCGAAGCGGGCAGCGCCCACGGAGAACAGCGCGAACCCCGCGGCGAGGGCGAACAGCCCGATGATCGGTGCGTAAGGCGAGAGCGACATCGTTTTCTCCTGCTCGTCCTTCCCTGCCCTGGTCCTTGTCAAAAATCACACTATTCACGTCCCTCGCGACGGTCGTCGGCGGGGGTCGATCTCCCTTGTCCGCGCCTGCAGCCATCGCCGACCGTGGACGGGGCCGTCACACCGGGCTGCCTTCGCTGGCGACCGCGGGGGCTCGCGGGCTCACTCCTCGCGCTACACGGCCGGCGCCACTCTCGTCATCGCGTTGATGACGCGGTCCATCGCGTCCCCGTCCCGGGGGTCGGTCAGGTTGGCCAGCAGCTTGAGCACGAAGCGCATCAACATCGGGTGCGGCATGCCGTGCTTCGTGGCCATCCGCATGATCTCGGGCCGGCCGATGAGCTTCACGAAGATGCCGCCGAGCCGGTAGTAGCCGCCGAAGCGGGCCTTCAACTCCGTCGAGTACGCCGCGAGGGCGCGCTCCCGGTCCGCGCCGGCGGGGCGCGCGAGCGCCTGCACGGCGACCTCCGCGGCCAGCTCGCCGGACTCCATCGCGTACGCGATGCCCTCGCCGTTGAACGGGTTGACCATGCCGCCGGAGTCACCGACCAGCATCACGCCGCGGGTGTAGTGCGGCACCCGGTTGAAGCCCATGGGGAGGGCGGCGCCGAGGATCGGGCCCTCCGCGTTCGCCTCGTCGGTCATGCCCCAGTCGGCGGGCGTGTTGGCCAGCCAGTCGGTGAGCAGCCGACGGTAGTTGGTCTTGCCGAACGCGGACGAGGAGTTGAGCACGCCGAGGCCGACGTTGACCCGGCCGTCACCCAGCCCGAAGATCCAGCCGTACCCGGGCAGCAGGTTGTCGCCGCTGTCCTTGCTGCGCAGCTCCAGCCAGGATTCCAGGTAGTTGTCGTCGTGCTTGGCCGGCGAGCGGTAGTAGCGGCGGACGGCGACGCCGATCGGCCGGTCCTCGCGCTTGGCCAGCCCGAGGGCGAGCGGGAAGCGGCCGGAGACCCCGTCGGCCGCGACGACCAGGGGCGCGTGGAAGGTGGCGGGCTCCTTGCCCGGGCCGACCTCCGCCTCGACGCCGGTCACCCGGCCGTCCGGGCCCAGCACCGGGCCGGTGACGTTCACGCCGGTGCGCAGCTCGGCGCCTGACCCCACGGCACGCCGGGCGAGCAGGTCGTCGAAGTCGAGCCGGGTGCGCACCAGGCCGTAGTTGGGGAAGCTCGCCAGGTCGGGCCAGTCCAGCTCCAGCCGGACGCCGCCGCCGATGACCCGCAGGCCCCGGTTGTGCAGCCAGCCCGCCTCGGGGGAGGTGTCCACGCCCATCCGGATCAGCTGCCGCACCGCGCGCGGGGTCAGCCCGTCGCCACAGACCTTCTCCCGGGGGAACTCGGTCTTCTCGAGCAGCAGCACCCGTACGCCGTGCCGAGCCAGGTGGTACGCGGTAGCCGACCCACCGGGACCGGCGCCCACGACGATCACGTCGGCGTCCTGTTCCACCGCGGCCATCCCGCGCCTCCTCCCGCATGCTCGTGAAATGCTTCACAAGCCAGACGGTGGGAGTCTATGACCGACGTCATGACCACGCCGGATCAGGGGTACCTAACTTGCCCCGGACACGTCGGCCGAGGTCGGAGGGCGGGTCGTCGGCGGGCGTCAGCGCCGGGCGGAGGTGGCCGGGTCCAGGCCGGCGTCGTGCCGGATCGTCTCCGGCAGGTGCTCGCGCAGCGCGCCGCCGGCGGCGCGGTCCAGAGCGGCCAGCACCTCGGCCACCACCTGTCGGACGTCGGCGGGATCCGCGCCGGCCAGCTCCTTGAGCTGGGCGATGAGTTCGGTCGCGTCGTCGGTGGCCTCCGCGCCGACCGCCTGGTGTCGTCCCGTCATGGAGGCGAGCTTACGGAACAAAGTGGAGCAAAAACGGATAACTGCGGAAAAGGGGTCGGATCGGCCTAGGCGCGGACCGCGCGGTGCAGTGCCGCGATCCCGCCGGTCAGGTTGCGCCAGGCCACCCTGCCCCAGCCCGCCGCGCCGATCCGCGCGGCCAGGGCGGGCTGGTCGGGCCACGCCCGGATCGACTCGGCCAGGTAGACGTACGCGTCGGGGTTGCTGGAGACGGCGCGGGCCACGCTCGGCAGCGAACGCATCAGGTACGACAGGTAGACCGTGCGGAACGCCGGGTTCACCGGGGTGCTGAACTCGCACACCACCAGCCGGCCGCCCGGCCTGGTGACCCGGGCCAGCTCCCGCAGGGCGGCGTCGGTGTCGTTCACGTTGCGCAGCGCGAAGGAGATGGTCACCGCGTCGAAGCTGGCGTCGGCGAAGGGCAGCTTCAGCGCGTCCCCGGCCAGCAGCGGCACCTCGGGACGGGTCCGCTTGCCGACGCGGAGCATGCCGAGGGACAGGTCCGCGCCCACCGCGTACGCACCCGACTGGGCCAGTTCCTCGGTGGAGACGCCGGTGCCCGCGCCCACATCGAGCACCCGCTCACCCGGCCGCAGGTCGAGCGCGGCCCGGGTGGCCCGCCGCCAGAGGCGGTCCTGCCCGAAGGAGAGGACGGTGTTGGTCAGGTCGTAGCGAGCCGCCACGCCGTCGAACATCGCGGCGACCTCGTGCGGCTGCTTGTCCAGGCTGGCGCGCTGGCCCTGCGGGGTACGGCTCACCCCTCCACTCTGCCAGCCCCGCGCGCGCCGTCGGCTGGTGGGTCGGTCGCCGCCGGGGTGCGTCACAGGGGCGCGGTGGCCCGACCCGCCACGGGGCCGGGTACGCCACGGGGGGGGCGGGATGGTCGCCCACCCCGCCCCCGTGCGGCCGTACGTCAGTCGGTCGACTTCTCGTCACCGGGCGCCACCAGGACGACCCTGCGCCGCCGGGAGACCAGCAGCAGCGCGCCGCCGGCCAGCAGCACGGCCACGCCGATGCCGCCGATCAGGCCGGCCTGCACGCCGGTCACCGGCAGCCCGCCGCCGTCACCGCCACCGCCGCCGGTGCCCGGGGTCGTGGTCGGGACCGCCGTGGACCCGCCCGTCGGGGTGGCCGTCGGCGCCACGGTCGGCGTCGGCGTCGGCTCCCCGGTCGGCGTCGGCGTCGGGCTGGGCTGCGCCGACAGGTCGACGAAGGCCTCGAAGACCGTGTGGTTGTCCAGCGCGTCCACCTCGGAGAAGGCCTTCCGCTGCGCCGGGCCGGCCACCTGCGGCTCCTGCTCCGGCTCGCCCTCGGCGGCGTCCAGCCCGTACGCGAAGAGGTCGCCCTCCCGGAGCACCGGCTCGGTGACGTCCTCGCCGACCTTCACCGTGACGTCGGCGGTGTAGTACTGCCCACGGCGGACGATCGCGCCGGCGTCCTCGCAGAACGCCTGCTCCCTGTCGGGGAGCGCCTGCTCGACGCAGCCCTCGGGCAGCGTCACGAAGCTCACGCCCGCCGGGAGGGTGATGCCGTAGAAGACGCCGGTCGCGGGCCGGCTGCCGTCGTTGTAGACCGCCCAGTCCAGTGCGACGGTCTCGCCCCGGCGCACCGGCCTCAGGTCCGGCTCGTCGGCCACCGCGCCGTTGACCACGACGTTGCCCTGGACGTCCTGCACCCAGGCGGTGAGGTCGTAGCCCGGCTTCGTCACGGTGACCGGCACCTCGACGACCTCGTCACCGAGGTCGCTCTCGGGCGTCGTGGTGGCCACGCCGACGACCAGCACGCCGCCGTCGCCCCGGCCGCCCGTGCTGAACAGCGGGACGCCGAAGTCCTTGCTGGTCCCGGCGGGCAGGTCGCCGAGGGAGCACTGGTAGAGGTAGTCCTCGATGACGTGGCAGCCCTCGGGCACCACGAAGCCGACCCGCCGCTTCTTGAGCTCCCGGGTGTTCACCCGGTACGAGACGTTCTCCGCCGTGGCCGTGCCGGCGTTGGTGACGGTGAACTTGAACGGCTTGCTCCGGGCCGCGTCGACACCCTTCGCGAGCTGGGTGCTGAGCGGGACCACGGCGAGGTCCGGCCCGTCGGCGGCGTGGGCGGGAACCGCGACGGCGGTCAGGCCGCCCGCCGCGAGGAGCGCCACGGCACCGGCGCGGGCCAGGGCCGAGCGATGGAACAGGGTCATCGGTCCCCCGTGGGGTTAGGGAAGAAACGGATGGTTGCGGAACCGGGGCGGACGTTATCGAAGGTCGATGCGACGCGCCAGCAGGCAGATCGTGTCTCCTCCGTCCGGCCGATCCGGACGGACGGCCCGACGCACAGCGGGGGGGGGATGGTCACCCATCCCCCCCCCGCTGCCGTGCGTTATGTGAACGACCCTCGCGGGTCGATGGAGGACGACCGTCAGGCCGTCGGCTTCTCGTCGCCCGGGGTCACCAGGACGACCCGGCGCCGCCGCGCCACCATGAACATGACCGCACCCGCGACCAGCACCGCGCCGCCGATGCCGCCGATGAGGGTGGTCTGCGCGCCGGTCACCGGCAGGCCGCCGTCGTCGTCACCGCCGCCGCCCGTGCCGCCCTTGGCCGCGACGATCACCGCGTAGCCGTCGGAGTTGTCGGTGGCGTCCACGTCCTTGGCCTGCAGGCCGGTGACGTTCTCCGGCAGGTTGACCGCCTTGGGGGCCCGCAGCTGGCCGGGCGTGGACCCGATCGGCTCGACGCTGACCAGACCGCCCTTGAGGGCGCCCGGCTTCACGCCCGCCGCCACGTCGAACAGGTGGTAGAAGCCGTAGGCCGAGTACACCTTGTCCTCGGGGTTGGTGTCCTCGTCCTGCGGGATCAGCCCGAAGTTGGCGTAGGTGCAGGTGAAGGTGGACTTGTCGGCCGCGTACTCGCAGCCCTGCTCCACCTCGGTCGGGGTCACGCCCTTGGGCAGCTTGACGCTGATCTTGAGACCGGCGGCGGCCTCGTCACCCTGGTTGCTGATGAAGTAGGTCAGCGCCGAACGACCGCCCGCGTGCAGGTCACCGGAGTAGACCGGGTTGCCGTCGACGATCTTCACGGCCTGCTTGACGTCCTCGGCGACGACCGAGAGGTCCGGCCCGCTGGCGTCCGAGAAGTCCAGCGTGGCGGTCTTGGTGTTGTTCGCCGCGTTGGTGTCGTCCTTCGAGATGAGCTTGAAGGAGAGCGGAGCCTTGTAGGTGCCCTCGGCCTCGAACTTGAACAGGACGATCGGCAGGTCGGTGGTCTCACCCGGGCCCGGCAGGCCCTTCTCCGTCGCGTAGCAGACGAACGCGGTCGGCTTCTCCCCGTCGAGCTCCACGTCGCAGCCGTCCTCGACGGCCGGCACGGCGGCGACCTTGTCGAAGTCGACCTTGGACACGTCCACCCGCACGGCCAGTTCGCTCGGGGTGTTCTTGCCCGTGTTGGTCACCTTCGCGTAGGCGAACTTGCCCTGCGCGTTGGCGGCGACCCGCGTGCCGGCCACCTCGATCGCGAGGTCCGTCTCCGTGCCTGCGGCGTGGGCCGGGCTACCGAGAGCGGTCAACGCGCCGGAGGCGAGCAGCGCGCCGGCGCCGATACGCGCCAGCGAACGGTTACGGAAGATCATGGAAGAGTTCCCCCCGTTGGGGTGAAGGAAAGGTACGGCCGGGGACGTTAGCGGTAAGCGATCACGCACGCCACCCCGCAGGCCGGGCGCGTTGAACAGCGTGGCTAAGAATCGCTTAAGGAATGCCCGGATTGATATGTCTTGCTGCCCCTGCCGCCCCGGCACCGGCCCCGAATGGCAACCTAATCGAGATCAACGGCCCACGGGAATTCACCCGATCGGCCAGCCGGCGAGGCCGTCGACGGTCACTCTCCGTGCGCCACCGTCCACACAGCGGCCCGCGTACGACGACACCCCACCGCCGGACGACGGTGGGGTGTCGGGGTCGCGCGGGTGGCCGCGACGCGCCGCTCAGCGGGCGTCGACCAGCGGCAGGGCCTTTCCGGCGCCGCCGCCCGGCATGGCGATCGAGGAGAAGTGCGAGACCACCCGCTCGTCGGTCGGATCGTCGGCCGGGGTCCGGTGCACGGCCAGCCGGTTGTAGAGGGTGTCGCGCTGGGCGGGGATCCGGTCCGCCGAGCGGATCATGCCGATCAGCTCGTGCAGGTTGGAGCGGTGCCGCGCGCCGGCGGAGGAGATGACGTTCTCCTCCAGCATGATCGAGCCGAGGTCGTCCACGCCCATGTGCAGGGCGAGCTGCCCGACGTCCTTGCCGGTGGTCAGCCAGGACGCCTGCAGGTGCGGCACCGTCTCGAAGAAGAGCCGGGCCACGGCGACCAGCCGCAGGTACTCCAGGGTGGTGGCCTGGGTGCGGCCCTTGAGGTGGTTGTTCTCCGGCTGGTACGTCCACGGGATGAACGCCCGGAAGCCCTTCGTGCGGTCCTGCACGTCGCGGATCATCCGCAGGTGCTCGATCCGCTCGGCGGCGGTCTCGCCGGTGCCCATCATCATGGTGGCGGTCGACTCGACGCCCTGCCGGTGCGCCAGCTCCATGACCTCCAACCAGCGCTCGCCCGACTCCTTCAGCGGCGCGATCGCCGTACGCGGCCGGGCGGGCAGCATCTCGGCGCCGGCGCCGGCGATCGAGTCCAGCCCGGCCGCCTTGATCCGGGCGATGGCCTCGTCCAGGCTGACGCCGGACACCTTGGCCATGTGCAGGATCTCGCTGGGGCCGATCGAGTGGATCGCCAGCTGCGGGTAGGCCTTCTTGACCGAGGAGAACAGCTCCTCGTAGTACTCCACGCCGTAGTCGGGGTGGTGGCCGCCCTGGAGCATGACCTGGGTGGCGCCCAACTCGACCGCCTCGCCGCAGCGGCGCAGGATCTCCTCGGTCGGGTGGGTCCAGCCCTCCTTGTGCTTGGGGGCCCGGTAGAACGCGCAGAACTTGCACGCCGTCACGCAGACGTTGGTGTAGTTGATGTTGCGGTCGATCAGGTACGTGACGATGTTGTCCGGGTAGCGCCGTCGGCGCACCGCGTCGGCAGCCTCGCCCAGGGCGTGGAACGGCGCCTCGGTGTAGAGCAGCAGGGCCTCCTCGGGCGTGATCCGCCCGCCGTCCGCGCCACGCTGCAGGATGTCGTCGATCTCCCGGCTCACACTCACCCCCCGAGCCTACGTCGCCCCCTCCCCGGCCGGCCTCGCCGGACTCCTGTCGACCACGCCACAGGCCCCCGTCCGACGGCCGGGCACCGGGTCGGGGCTGCGAGCTGAGCACCGGCGGGGTGGGGGGTCGGCGGCGTCGACGCGGTGCCAGCGCCGGCCCCGCCGACCCGGCCTCCCCCGCCGCCCGGCGGGCAGCCCGGTCAGGCGTCGTAGTCGACCGTGAGCCGGTCGGTGGTCGGGCTGGCCTGGCAGGTGAGGACGTAGCCGGCGGCCACCTCGTCCGGCTCCAGCGCGTAGTTGCGGGCCATCGTGACCGCGCCGTCGACCACCTTGGCCTTGCAGGTCGAGCAGACCCCGCCCTTGCAGGCGTAGGGCAGCTCGCCGCGCACCTTGAGCGCCGCGTCCAGCACCCGCTCGTCGCGCCCCATCGTGAAGCGCGACGACCGGCCGTCCAGCAGGATCGTCACCTCGGCGCCACCCCCGGGCTCGTCGGCCGGGCGCCGCGGCGGGGCCGGGGCCTCGGCGACGTGGAACAGCTCCGTGTGCACCGCCGACTCCGGCACGCCACGCGCGGCGAGCACCTCCCGGGCGTCCACCACCATGTCGTACGGGCCGCAGAGGAACCACTCGTCGACGGCGTCGCCGGGGACGATGGTGTCCAGCAGCCGGCCCAGCCGGGCGGCGTCGATCCGACCGGAGAGCAGCGGCGACTCGCCCTGCTCCCGGGAGAGCACGTGCACCAGGTGCAGCCGGGTCGGCCACCGGTCCTTCAGGTCGGCCAGCTCCTCGGCGAACATCACCGTGTTCGCCGTGCGGTTGC
Organism: Micromonospora sp. URMC 107; assembly: GCF_051386315.1. Taxonomy (NCBI): domain Bacteria; kingdom Bacillati; phylum Actinomycetota; class Actinomycetes; order Micromonosporales; family Micromonosporaceae; genus Micromonospora; species Micromonospora sp. URMC 107. Next base: position 3,610 of record NZ_JBPQTK010000062.1, on the reverse strand, counting down.
CGTACACCAGCGTGAACGTGCTGGCCGGCTCGACGGCGAGCGCCGTCGCGACCAGCGCGAGCACGGGGGTGATGCCCGAGCCGGCGACCACCGCGCCGTAGTGGCGGACCCGGTCCGGCGCGAAGGCCGTGGTGAAGTGCCCGAGCGGCGGCAGCACCTCGATCGTGTCGCCGCCGCGCAGCGCGCCGCAGGCGAACGCGGAGAACGCGCCGCCGGGGATCTCCCGCACGCCGATCCGCAGCCGGCCGTGCCGGGCCAGGTCGTCGGGCGTGGAGCAGATGGAGTACGACCGCCGCACGTCCTCGCCGGCGGCACCGGGCCGCCGGACGGTGAGGTGCTGGCCAGCGGAGAACGCGAACGTCTCCCGCAGCTCCTCGGGCACGGCGAAGGTGACCGCCACGGCGTCGCCGGTGAGCCGGTCGACGGCGGCGACGGAGAGCGGGTGGAAGACCGGCCGGCGACGGACCGGGCGGGTGATGGTGACAGTCACAGCGCCTTCAGGTGGTCGAAGGGTTCACGGCAGGAGCGGCACCGCCACAGTGCCTTGCACGCGGTCGAGCCGAAGCGGCTGACCTGCTCGGTCTCGGGCGAGCCGCAGCGCGGGCAGCGGACGGCGAGGGTCAGCGGCACCACGTTGCCGGCGCGTACGGGCGCCGGCGGGGCGATGCCGGCGGCGGCGAGCCTGGCCCGGCCGGTGTCGGAGATCCAGTCGGTGCTCCACGCCGGGCTGTAGACGGTCCGCACGTCGGCGTCGGGATGCCCGGCGGCGGCCAGCGCCCGCCGGATGTCGGCGCGGATCACGTCCATCGCCGGGCAGCCGGTGTAGGTGGGGGTGATGGTCACGACCACCCGGCCGGTGGCCGGGTCCTCGTCGACCGCCCGCAGGATGCCGAGGTCGTCGATGGTGACGACCCGGATCTCCGGGTCCACCACCGCAGCCACGGCCTCCCGCGGAGTCACCGGTGCGGCCCCCCGTTCGCGCTCACCAGCGCGCCCCGGGGTGGGCGCGGTGCAGCACCTGCATCTCGGCGAGCAGGTAGGACAGGTGCTCGGTGTGCACGCCGTCCCGCCCGCCGGCCGGCGCCCAGCCGGACTCCGGCCGGGTCAGCGTGGCCTCGTCGAGCACGGCGGCGACGGTGGCGTCGAAGTCGGCCCGCAGGGTGGCCGGGTCGACCGGCGCCGCCGGGTCGGAAGCGAACAGCTCGTGCACGTACGGCCAGACCTGGTCTACCGCCGACTGCATGCGCCGGTGCGACTCCTCGGTGCCGTCGCCGAGCCGCCGCACCCACAGCGAGCCGTGGTCGAGGTGGTAGGCCGACTCCTTGCGGGCCTTGGCGCCGATCGCCGCCAGCCGCTCGTCGGCGCACCCGGTCAGCGCGGTGTAGAGCGGGAGCTGGTAGGCCGCGAGGAAGAACAGCTTCGCCATGGTGACCGCGAAGTCGCCGTTGGGCTGCTCCACCAGCAGGCAGTTGCGGAACTCCCGGTCGTCGCGGAGGAACGCCAGCGCGTCCTCGTCCCGGCCGGCGCCCTCCAGCTCGCCCGCGTACGACAGCAGGAGCCGGGCCGCACCGAGCTGGTCGAGAGCGATGTTGGCCAGCGCGATGTCCTCTTCCATCTCCGGCGCGCGGGTGGTCCACTCGGCCAGCCGCTGCGCCGCGACGAGCGCGTCGTCGCCGAGGGCGAGGGCGAAGTCGAAGGGGCCGTTCACAGGTGGGCCACCCCGTCCGGCACGTCGTAGAAGGTGGGGTGGCGGTAGACCTTGTCGGCCGCCGGGTCGAAGAACGCGTCCTTCTCGTCGGGGCTGGAGGCGGTGATCGCGCCCGCCGGCACCACCCAGATGGAGACGCCCTCCTGACGGCGGGTGTAGAGGTCCCGCGCGTTGCGCAGGGCCAGCTCCGCGTCGGGGGCGTGCAGGCTGCCGACGTGGGTGTGCGACAGCCCGCGCCGCGCCCGCACGAAGACCTCCCACAAGGGCGAAGGACCGCTCACGCCGCGCTGGTCCGTTCGCTCGCTACGCTCGCTCACGCCGCCACCTTCTCCTTCTTCTCCACCCGCTTGGCGGCGTACGCCGCGGCGGCCTCACGCACCCAGGCGCCGTCGTCGTGGGCGCGGCGGCGGTGCTCCATCCGCTGCCGGTTGCACGGACCGTTGCCCTTGATGACCCGCATCAGCTCGTCGTAGTCGGGCTGGGTGAAGTCGTACGACTGCCGGGACTCGTTCCAGCGCAGGGCCGGATCCGGAATGGTCAGGCCGAGGATCTCGGCCTGCTGCACGCACATGTCCACGAAGCGCTGGCGCAGCTCGTCGTTCGAGAAGCGCTTGATCTTCCAGGCCATGGACTGCGCCGAGTGGGTGGAGTCGGTGTCCGGCGGGCCGAACATCGCCAGCGACGGGTACCACCAGCGGTCGAGGGCGTCCTGCGCCATCGCCTTCTGGGCGGGGGTGCCGTGCGCGAGCGTGTGCAGGATCTCGTAGCCCTGGCGCTGGTGGAACGACTCCTCCTTGCAGACCCGGATCATCGCCCGCGCGTACGGCCCGTAGGAGCAGCGGCAGAGCGGCACCTGGTTGACGATGGCGGCGCCGTCCACCAGCCAGCCGATCGCGCCCACGTCGGCCCAGGTCAAGGTGGGGTAGTTGAAGATCGAGCTGTACTTCTGGCGGCCGTTCAGCAGCAGCTCGACCAGCTCGTCCCGGCTGATCCCGAGGGTCTCGGCGGCGGCGTAGAGGTAGAGGCCGTGGCCGGCCTCGTCCTGGACCTTGGCCAGCAGGATCGCCTTGCGCTTGAGCGACGGGGCGCGGCTGATCCAGTTGCCCTCCGGCTGCATGCCGATGATCTCGGAGTGCGCGTGCTGCGCGATCTGCCGGATCAGCGTCTTGCGGTACGCCTCGGGCATCCAGTCGCGCGGCTCGATCTTCTGGTCGGCGTCGATGACCTCGGCGAAGTAGGCCTCGAGGTCCTCGTCGGGGCCGGGGGCGCCGCCGCGGCGGCCACGCTCGGCGGCCTCCCGCAGGGCCGCCTCCGCCGCCTCGACCTCGCCGAGCAGGCCGCCGCCGGGTGCGTCCTCGGCGGAGAAGTCGTTGCCATACATGGGGTCAAGTGTTACAGCTCGCCTCTCGGGGCACCAGAGGGTGTAACAGGTTTCCGGAGACACTTTCGGCACGGGGCGGCGACTGCGGGTAGCCGCCCAAACTATGACTTGGCTCACTATGGAAAGCTGAATCCTCTCAACAGCCGCATAGCGGCTCGATATCCCGCCTACATGGCAAGTTGCCAGGTGTCGGGTTCTGGCGCACCGCCGATCCGCACGTAGACTTCCCCCGTCACACCGATCGGCTGCCGACGATCGCCCCGAGCAACACGGAGGGCGGATCCCCCGGCCCTCGGCGAGCCGCCGATCCGTCCGACAACCAGCCGGTCCCCCCGGCCCTGACCTCTGGAGCTCACCCACTCATGCGATCCCGCGTGACCCTGGTGCTCGCCGTCGTGGCGGTCCTCCTCGGTGGCGGCCTGCTCGTTCCGGCCGCGTACGCCCGACTCGCCGGCGACGACGCCGCCAACGCCCTCTACGGCGCCGTGGGCCGGGCCGCGACGATCAAGCGGATGATCAGC
>NZ_JBPQTK010000061.1:0-33695 GCF_051386315.1 Micromonospora sp. URMC 107 | reverse complement strand
CGGGCGGCCGTCGGGGCGGGCGTTCCGCCGGGCCGTCGGGCGTCCCGCCGCGCAGGTGGCCGGACCCGACCAGGGTCTCCGCCACCGGGCCGGACAGGCCCCGCCGGGCGTGTCGCGCCACGATCGTCTCCCGCCGGCCAGGGCCAGGGTGACCGGTCGACCGCGTCCCGCGACGCCCACCGGGCCCCGCCCGCCGGCTCGCGCCCACTACCGGGGGCGCCGCCGGCCGGGTGGTCCGGGCCTGTCGGCGACTGCCGGACACCAACCCGGGGTTCGTCGCGCGCGCCGCGGCGGCCGACGGCCTGCGGGGGCGCAACACCCCCGCCGATGCGTCCCGCCGTGGCTTCCGCACCCTCACCGGGTGTCCGGCGCAGCTCGGTGATCCAGTCGACGAGCGGGTCCTCGGCGCCGGTACGCGCGGTTGCGCCGACGCCGGCCACCAGCACGCCCCGCCGACGCTGACCACCACGCACCGCCCCGGCTATCAGCACCACCGTCACCAGGACCGAGAGCACCACCAGCGCGTACGGGGCGGTCACCTCGGTCCCGCCGATCCCGGCCACGGCTCGGTCAGGACCGGTGGCACCGGTACGGCCCGCTCCCGCAGCAGCGTGGCGAGCGCCGGTGCGGCGAGATCCGGCCCGCGTCCGCGTACCCAGGCGGGGACCGCAGTGACCAACCGGTCCGGGCCCTCGGGCAGGAGCAGGCAGACCGATTCCAGCACCCGCCCCTCGGCGCCCCGGCGCACCTGGAGCAGCACCTGGAGCGCGGCGGCCACCTGGGCGTGCAGCGCGGGGCGGGGCAGCCCGCCGAGCATCCCGAGGGCCTCCAGCCGCGCCGGCACGTCCGACGGGGCGTTGGCGTGCAGGGTGCCGGCGCCTCCGTCGTGGCCGGTGTTCAGGGCGGCGAGCAGGTCGACCACCTCACCGCCCCGGCACTCGCCGACGACCAGCCGGTCGGGCCGCATCCGCAGCGCCTGCCGCACCAGGTCGGTCAGGCCGACCGCGCCGGAGCCCTCCACGTTGGCCGTCCTCGCCTGCAACCCGACGACGTGCGGATGCCGGGGATGCAGCTCCGCCGCGTCCTCCACCAGCACGATCCGTTCGGTGGCCGGGACCAGTCCGAGCAGGGTGTTCAGCAGCGTCGTCTTGCCCGAGCCGGTGCCGCCGGTCACCAGGTACGCCAGCCGGGCCGCCACCACGGCGGAGAGCACCGGCGCCACCGGTCGGGGAACCGTCCCCTGGCTCACCAACTCGTCGAGGGTGAAGGGCCGCTGCCGGAAGGTCCGCAGGGACAGGTAGGGCCCGTCGGTCGCCACGGGCGGCAGCACCGCATGCAGCCGGGTGCCGTCGGGAAGCCGGGCGTCCGCGTACGGGGAGCCGTCGTCGAGCCGTCGGCCGGCGCTGGCGGTGAGCCGCTGGGCGAGCCGGCGTACGTCGTCCACCGTGCCGAGCGGCACCGGGACCTGGTGCAGGCCCCGCCCCCGGTCCACCCAGACCCGGACACCGTTGACCAGCACGTCGGTGACCTCCGGGTCGGCCAGCAGCGGGGCGAGCGGACCGGCACCCACCAGGTCGTCGTGCACCTGGTCGGCCATCCGCAGCACGGCGGTGTCGCCGAGGACGGCAGCGGTGGGCTCCGCCCGTACGGCGGACACGATCGCGGCCGGAGTGACCGGGGCCGCCGCGGCCGCGATGCGCTGTCGCACCCGGGCGGCGAGAGTCTCCCCCTCCGACGGCCCGGTCATGCCGCACCCGCCGCCGGCGCGCCGGTCAGCTCGGCCACGATCCGCTGGCAGAGCCCGGCCAGCGGCCCCCGACCGTGCGCGGCCGGAGCCTCGCCCCGCTCCAGCCCACGGGCCAGCGCCGGTTCCGGGCGCAGCGTGCCGGCCAGCGGGAGCCCCAGCGCCCGGGCCACCTCCGCCGCTCCGAGCCGGCCCGGTGCCGGACCGCGCACGATCACCGCCATCGCGGCGCAGTGCGGGGCGGCGGCCGCCACCACCCGCGCCGCCGCAGCGGTGGCCCGCAGCTCGGCCGGGACCACCACGTAGACCTGGTCCGCCGCCTGCAACGCGGTCACGGCCGCGTCGTCCAACTGCCGGGGCAGGTCCACCACCACGAAGTCCCGGCCCCGCCGGGCGGCGTCGACGGTCGCCGCCATCGCCTCAGCGGGAAGGGCGAGCAGGTCACCCCGGTCCCAGGAGAGCACCACCAGATCGCCCCGGCTCGGCAGGGCCCGCACCAGCGCCGGCGCGTCGACCCGACCGTCGGCGCCGGTCAGCGCCGGCCAGCGCAGCCCTTCCAACTGCTCCCAGCCGAGCACCAGGTCGAGCCCGCCGCCGAGCGGGTCGGCGTCGACGAGCAGGGTGCGCAGCCGCGCCCGGGCGGCGGTGACGGCGAGCCCGCCCGCCAGGATGCTCGCTCCGGCCCCGCCCCGCCCGCCCAGGACGGCGACGATCCGGCCGCCGCCCCGCTCGACGCCCTCCGGCCCGCACTCGGCGAACCGGTCGACCAGCCAGGGCTCGGCGGCCGGCAGCGTCGCCACGTGCTCCGCGCCGATCAGCTCGGCGACCTGCCAGCCGGGATCGAGCTCCCCGGACCGGCCCACCAGCACCATCCGCGGCCGCTGCGGCAACCGCGCCCGCAGGCAGGGCTGGGCCTGGTCGGCGCCGACCAGCACCAGCGGGGCGGGCAGCCAGCGGGTACGGGCCGCAGCGGGGTCGGCGGCGACCTCCACCTCGACGCCGCCCGCCGCGGCGAGCCGGAGCAGGTCGTCGAGCAGGTCGTCGTCCGAGGTGACGAGCAGCGGCAGGGGCCGGTGCGGCGGGACGGAGGTACGGGGTGGCATCGCGGCCTCCAGCGGTGGACTCGGGGTTGCTGACCCGAGACCCTGCTCCGGCGCCACGCCGGTCGCCGCCCCGTCCCCACAGCCTGTGGACAACCGCGCGCCCTGTGGACAACGCCCGCCGAGCGAATCGATCTGCTATGCGCGAACGCGGACAGTGCTGGACCGTGTCGGAGCCTGAGAACGCGTGGGTGCCGCACCGCCACGACTGCTGCGAGCCGTACAGGCGTGGCGCCGAAAGCCGATGCGAGTAGCGCGAATGCAAGCGAAGCCGGCCGCCCGAGGGCAGCCGGCTTCTGGTGCCGGGACCGGACTGTCGATCAGGAAACGGTGCGGTTGCCCCTGTCGTAGGCGAGTTGGCGGAGCGGGGCGAGCGCGTCGGCGGGAAGCTCCGGGGTACGCATGTGCTCTCCGCTACTCCTTGCTCAGGTTGACGATGACGCCTTGGTCGGCGCAGGCAGTCTGCAAGCCCGACATGTGCGTGCCCATCGGACCGATGTACGCCAGGGCGCCCAACTCCTCGCCCTTGGGAAGCTGGTTGATCTGCCATGCGAGGTCCATGAGGGCGGTGCCGTGTTCGCGGATCTTCTCGTGGCGGGAGTCCTCGAACACCTCGCGTGCCTCCCGGTACTGCGCCTCGGTCATCTTCGCGTCTTCACCGGCGTCCTCGCTGCCGTCGGCGTTCTTCCCGTCCCGCAGGGCCTTGCACGCGGCCACCCCCGAGTCTTCCTTGATGTACCCGTCGTACACGGCGTAGGCGGCGGTGACGAGCATCAGCGCGGCGACGGCGCCGCCGACTGCGACGATGAGCGGTTTGAAGCTCTTGGCAGGCGGGGCCGGTGGCGGCTGCTGGCCGAACTCGGGGGCGGGCTGGTACTGCTGCGGCAAGCCGTCGGGCTGCTGCGGGCTGCTGCTGTAGGCGTCGCCGGCGTACGGCTGCTGGTTAGTCACGGTGAAGCTCCTCGCATGGTGTTCGGCCTGGTCGATCGTGGTTGTGGTGGGAGGCGTTGTCGCGCCCGCTGTCGGGTAGGCGACTGCGGGTGTGACCGGTCAGGCGACCCCGCCGCTGTCGCCCTGTTCCGTGGCCGGTGAGAAAGCGGCCGTCCCGGAACAGGACGAAGCTCGGGGCGTGGTCGCTGGGGCCCCTTCTGCACCTTCCGTGACGAGCAGCGGCACGGGCCGGTGCGGGCAGACCGGAGCTCCGGGAACGCATCGGCGGCGTGGCTCCGGGTTGCCGGCGAATCGATACTCTGCGTTTCATGCACCGCAGCCGCCTATACGCCATCCTGATAGACGCTCCTCAGGCGGAGGCCGCTCAGGCGGCGGCCTTCTGGTCGGCCGCCCTCGGCGTGCCCGCCGAGCCCGACGCCTCGTATCCGCAGTTCATCGAGCTGCACGACGCCCTGCCCGGGCTGGTCGCCGCCGTGCAGGCCGTCGACGACGCGCCCCGCTTCCACCTCGACTTCGAGACGGACGACGTCGAGGCGGAGACTGCCCGACTGCTCGCCCTGGGTGCCACCCAGGTCGCGCGGTGGCAGGAGTGCCGCGTGCTGCGCGTGCCCGGCGGGCACCTGGTCTGCGTCCTGCCGGTGGAGAGCCCTCCGGAGGTCTTCGACGCCCAGGCCAGGACCTGGCCGTGACGGGGTGCATGCCTGAGCGACCGACAGCCCGGTGGCGGCGCTACGTCGAGGAGCAGACCGCCCAACTCCGAGTGGGGACCTTGCAGGAACCAGAGGAAGCCTGGGCCTTGTCCGACTTCTCAGGCTCACTCATCACCGCCACAGAAGCAGCGTTGGCCGACTTCGAGCGGCGGCTGGTGCAGATCGACCCGGAATCCGACGCCGCCGTCCTCAGTGTGGTGCAGCACGTCGTCCTCGCCCTCAATGTTGTCAACGAGGACCCGGCAAGCCCCACCTATGACACCGATGGGCGTGAAGACCTCTGCGGATACATCGACGATGCGCTCACCAGTGCTGGCGTCGATGTCCCAGCATTGGCCGCCAGACACGGCCGACAGCCATGGGAGATCACTGATCAATGGCGTGACTGGTAGCCAACGCGCGGCGGTGCCCATGGACGGCCGGAGGCCGCCGTGCGGGCGGAGCATCGGGCGATCGTGTGTGCCGTCGTCGGGACGAGGGGTGCGCTGGGGCGACTGCCGTGGGAGGCGGTCGACCAGGAAAGGGACGACCCCCGTCGGGGGGATGCGGACACAAGCTGTCGTCTGCTGTCAGCTGGTGCCAGCCCGCGTCTACGAGCAGGTACCCGGCGTCGTCCGTCGACGTTCGGATCCGACCCGCATCAAGGCTTTGGCTGCCTTTTGGCTGCCTCGCTGCCTGACGTGCTTGCTGGCCTACTGCTGACTCCGCTGTCCTCAGCACCGGCCCGGGAGAAGCGCGTAATGAGTTCCTGGGGCTCCGGACCTGGCCAGCCGCCGGGCCACGGGGCTGGGCGCCAGAACTGATACCAATGCTGACGGTCGATTCGGCTGCGTTGCCACCAGCGACGGCCAAGGCCGAGGTCTTCGCGTGCGCTGAGGACAAAGTCGCGCTGGGCGAGTCCGAGCGTTCGGAGGCACTCAGCGAACTCTGCAGCGTTCTTCTGCCAGCGGGCCTCGGCTTCTCGCAGATCCTTGAGCCGCCGCGTCAAGAACGCAGACCGGTGCATCACGGTGACAAGCTCCGGCCTGGTGTCGGCCTGCACGAGTGCCCATTGGTGGTAAGGTGCAGGCCTCCCCGTGGGCACGGTCTCGTACAGGTAACCGATCAGCGCCGTGATCTCCTCGGCCACCTTCCGCGGCATTGGATTGCCGACGATGCGGACTTCGCCTAATGCGCCGAGCAGGCTGGCCGCACACGCGCGGGCTCCGTTGAGCTCGCGCACTAGCGTTGGCCGCATCTGGATCATCTGGGCGCGAGTGGTAACGGCGGCTTCGAGGGTGAGCAGTTGATGGGCCCAGGTCATGGCGTCCAGCGAGGCGCGCTGGAAGGCCACGTACGCCAACCGGCGCTGTTCTCGGTTGGCGTGGCTCCGCCGCTGGGCAGGCGGCACCGCACCGGCAGCGGCCTTGATTAGCGCGGAGGAGCCACCGAGCACAGACGTGACCGCGGCGGGAGTGACGATGGCATCCATGACCGTCCGATCTTCGCACCCGACAGCAAGGCCCTGGAGACGTCAGGTCAGCACCGCAGGTGTCTCACGCCCTGAGCGACCGTCGAGCTGGAAGGCATGACATCTCGTTTACAAGCTCTGTGCGCCTCGTCCGGCCTCGTCCGTCCGCGTTCGCGACCTCGGGCGGTTTCCGCACGCTTCCGCCTACGGGCGCCCTCGTCCACGCCGGTTGCTGTCGCCGTTGCTGTCGCCAGCTCCACCCGATCCAGGCTGTCGTTCCAAGTCCATGACCCGTTGTGGTGCCCGTTCGTGCAGTTCCGCTGGAAGTAAGGGCCCCGGCCTGCGGACCTCTCACGCCGGCCCTGACAGAGCTCCTGAACTGCTGAAACGTCTTCCACCGGTTGCCGGTATCTTTCGTCGTTACTCGCGCTCAGATATTCCGAATCTGTGCCTGGTGATCATGGCGGAGCTAGCCCAGCGTCGCGTCATCTGAGCTCACTGGTGGCCAACCTCCGTCGGGTGGCGTGGCGCCGACACAGGGCTGACGACGTCCCGCCTCTTTCCCGTTCGTCGAACGTCCAGGAGGCGCGCACATGGGAACACGTGCGGTTCACAGCAGACACGTAATACCTAGCCGCGACACGTAGAGAGGTTCAGTCACACGTATAACTTGCCAAACACACGTAGCTTGCGTAGTGTTCACGGTCGTCGGACGTCACGGAGGCGTCCCAATCCCCCTTTAGGAGACGAACGTGGCGACGGCAACTACCCCCGGGCTCGCCCTCCCTCTGGAGGTCCTCAACGTCGCGCAGGTCGACGACGCCGGAGGCGAGCACATCGAGTGCCAGATGACCGGGGCCTTCCTGGTGGACCTGCACAAGAGCGGGCTGCTCACCCTCACCGGCAACATCCGCCCGGCCCACATGGAGGGCAAGAAGCTCGTCGGCAAGACCAAGACCAAGGTCAACAAGTGGACCCAGGAACTGCTCGCCAACGAGGCGATCATCGGCAACATCTCGGTGCGGCTCGATCCCACCAAGTCCGACTACGACATCTGGTTCGATGACGAGACCGGGCAGACCAACCTCACCATCAACGATGGAGTGCTGGACTGCGCCGTCGACTCCCTGTCCCGCATCAAGGCGATCCTGGCGGCGGCGGACAACCCGCTCGGCAGCTTCAAGCTCGGCACCCGCTTCCAGGTGCGGATCTGGCTGCTCAACGACGCGGACGCCAAGAAGGTCGCCACCATCTACAACACGCGCGGCGATAAGGTCAACGACTCCGCCGCGAAGTTCGCCTACTCCGAGACGAAGGAGCAGGAACTGGCCCGACGCCTGGTCAACGGCAGCCAGCACCTCGGCCAGGACAACATCGAGGTGCTGGCCAACTCCGTATCGGCCAGCTCGCACAAGTTGACTGCCTACAACACGATCAGCCAGGCGATCGAGACGTACTGGAAGGGCGGACCGGTCACCCAGGCCGACGTCGAGGCCCAGTCGAGCTGGCTGATCAGCGCGTGGGACTCCCTGGTCAAGGTCCGTCCCGAGTTCGGCAAGCTGTCCACGCCGGCACGCCAGGAACAGCGTCGGAAGACGATCGCCGCCAGTGCCGTAGTGATCCACGGCCTCGTCGGGGCCATGTCGGCCATGTACACCGACCACGTGGACCCGGAAGTCGCGTTCAAGGCTCTCGCCGCCACCGACGAGGAGGACTTCTTCGCCTGGGACAACCCGGCGTGGCAGGCCGCGGGCATCGTCACGCCCAGCGGGTCCGGCAAGGGCACGCTGGGAACGCGCAACAGCTTCCCGGCAAAGCGGGCGGCCATCCGCGTGCTGTGCGAAGCAATGAACCTGGGCACGGACGACGACGAGTAGTCCAGCGGGCAGCGAGGGCGCGGCCAGCCCACCACCTGGTCGCGCCCTCGCCGCGTCGGGGGATCATCCCCTGATTCAGTGCTTGGCCTTCAGCCGCACTTCCGAGCAGCCTGCGGCTCCTCCTGGGGGGCCGTGACGGAGAAATCGATCGGGAGACGCTGCTCCAACTCGCGAATCTTCGCCTCAGCTACGTCTAGGTACTGCTGCGAGACGTCCACGCCGATGACGCGCCGACCGAGCGTGAGCGCAGCCACGGCAGTGTTGCCTGACCCGATGAAGGGATCAAGGACGACGTCGTTTGCATTAGTCGAGATCGCAATGCAACGCCCCGGCAGCGCCACGGGAAACTGTGCCCCGTGGCCGTCGCCGCCGGACGAAACAGGAATCACCCAGACGTCGGAAAGCTTGTCGCCCTCATATAGCGTGTTGCGGCCGCCGAGGTTGGCGCCGAGCCTGCGGTATGCGCCCTTGTCGAACGTCGGTGCGCGTTGGGTCGAGAGGTGCAGTACGTACTCGAGGTTGCGGCTCACCCGGGAGTTCTGAGGCTCAGGCAAGCTGTTGATCTTCGCCCACGTGATGATGCTTTTGGTGTAGTAGCCGATCCGGCTGGCTCGCTCTGCAACGAGGGCCGGGATACCGCACTGCTCGCCATCCTTGATGTATGAATGCCCGGCGCTGTAGCGGTGGTGCTCGTGATCCCCCCACTTCATCCGGTTGCGGCCATCCATGGCCTGGAGCGCTTCGTAGGCGTTGCCACGAATCTGGGTCCGTGTCATGTAGGTGTCCATGAGGTTCCACCAGACCGACGCTGACTCCGTGAGCACTGGGCGCAGCCGGTGCAGAATCTCGACCGTATGCCGGATGAACCCCTCAGGCGTCTGCTCGTGGCCGAAGGCGCACTCTTCACCATCTGCCCAACGCACAAGGCGGGCGTCCTTGTAGATGCGCATGCCCCAGTACGGCGTCGAGGTGACGACGCACTGGACGCTTGCGTTGGGTAGCGTGCCAACAGCCTGCAGGAAGTCGTCGTGTATGAGCTTCCACTTCCGGTCCTCGGGAAACTCAGTCGCGCACAGGCTGGCGTCGAGCTCAGACAGCAGATAGTCCAGGACGCGGCTACGAGGAACGAAGGTCTCAGAGAACGCGTCCTGGTCGAGGAGCTCGAGGACTTCGTCCACCGTGAGCTTCCTCTTGTTGCCGAAGATCCGTCGGATGAACGACTCGGCCATCCCCACGACGGGTGCCACATCCTCCACGGGGAACGTCTCCGGTCGCCCCTGGTAACTGTCGCGATCCAGCTTCGCGATGGCGGTACGCGGGTAGATGTTCGGCAGCTCAGGGGTCGTCGGCTGAGGCACGCGCCTACGTTGCTGTGGGGTCTGAGGGGGGCCTCCGGTGCTCATGCAGGGAACTCTAGAGCCTACCTCCGACGGAGCGTCAGCGGCTCGCGGCCTTGACGTGCCCAAGGGCCCTCGTCAAGGGCCCGATCCCTCGCCCATACCCACCTCGTGCGATGACATCTGCTGGCATCTGGCAGCATGCTGCTGAGATCTGACCGCTGCCGAGAGGATCCTGCTGGATGCGACTCAGCGCTGAGGCGATGAACGCGGCGCTCGCCGACTTCCAGGGACTCAACTACCAGACGAAGGTCGCATCTGCGTACGACGTGTTCCTCACCATGAAGTGGCTCGCCGCCAACCGCGCCGGCCAGGATCCATGGCAGGCGGTCTTAGAGGCAGTGGATGATCTTTTCGGCGTCTTCCCTAACCACAAACTGGGGAGGCTCCGCCCATGTCGTTACGACTGGTTGGTGCTCGACTACTCCGGGCGGAAGACGGTGTGGAACAACAACACCCGTGGGAAAAAGCTTTCGACGTCGCTGCTCGTGCAGAACGACATACGGAACGGTCTGCTCCCGAACGCTTCCACGATCTTGGGCGAGGCCCTACCGCCTCAGCGCCCTTCCTGGCAGTCCTTGGCTGTGCTCGTGCTGCGCAACAACGACTTCGCGCCGGGGGACGACTGGGCGACGGCAGAGAGTGAGTTGCTGGCCACTCTTGGTATGACTGCGGCTGAACTGGCGGACATCACCTCGTCCGCGCCTCTTGGGGTTCAGCTCCTCAGCGACACTGAGTGGGACGAAACCACAATTCCCGAGGCATTCCGCCCCTCGGAGTCGCTGGTCGTGCAAGCACCTGCCGCGCAGCAGACAGCGATTCACGAGGAGCAGGCGGCGCACCCGGCCGCCCCGGTCTCGATCAGCGTCGATATGCGAGTCGAGCGCATGCTCCGCCTCGCACTCCAGACGACGTCCTCGATCCTCCTGGTCGGCCCACCCGGCACCGGCAAGGGAACCCTCCTTAAGTGGGTACTGGGTGAGATCGCCGTCACCCCTGAGCGCTACGGCTTCGAGGCCGGCTTCGATCCGAACCCGCTCTGGCGCACCCCAGATGAGAGCTGGACGGCGTTCGACCTCATCGGCGGCCTGAGCCCCGATCCCGGCGGGGTCCTCACTTGGTCGTCGGGCGCGCTCCTGAACGCCATCGAGGACAAGCGGTGGCTCATCCTCGACGAGACCAACCGTGCCGACATGGACAAGATCATGGGGCCACTGCTGACGTGGCTTTCCGACCAGGAAGTCGAAGTCGGCCGCTCCCACGAGGGCAAGCCGCAGCACGTTGGGTGGGGTGACGAACGCCAGTCGACGGTAGACGACAACAACCGCGTTCGCCGCTATCTCGCGGGCACGGACTTTCGCCTACTCGGAACCTACAACCCCCAGGACGCGCAGCGGGTCTTCCGATTCGGTCAGGCACTCTCCCGCCGCTTCGTCGTCATTCCGGTTCCAGCGATTCAACCGGGACAGTTCACACAGCTGCTCGAGGAGTCGTTTCCCAGTCTCGGCGATGATGCGGTCAACGCGATCTCGGGCCTGTACTCAGCACACCTGGCTGACGACAGCACTGCGCTTGGACCGGCAGTCTTTCTCAGAATGGCCAAGTACCTGCTCACCGGGCTGTCGACGGTAACGCCTGCGGTTACGGCGCCTACGGCACCAGCCGACCTTGAGGGGGAAGCCCCGAATGTTGAGGAAACGCTCCTCGCGGAGCTCCTCGCTGAGGCCTACGTCATGGGCCTCGGCCGATATTTGGCCGGCTTCGACGACCGCATCTTCGATGCGCTCGGCGAGCGGATCGTCAGCGATGAAGCCGCGTTGCCACACGGACAGTGGACATGGGTGAGCTCGCAGCGGAACGTCCTGAGCTGACTGCTCTGACCCTTCCTCGGCGCGGCCTGGAGGAGCTGCTCCGCGGATGGAATAGCGACGGCCAACTCTTCGATGCACTGAGCGCTGTCACGGCCGTCGAAATGGATGTCCGGTGGTCCGCGGACGCCATCGAGCGGCGAGCGGCCCGCGTCCTGCTAGAGAAGATGGAGAGTGTCCTTCTTCTCCTCCCAGACGACCCTGGGACGTGGCGCGAGAACTTGCCGGTCACGACGACGTCGGCTCGGGAGGTGTCGGACCGTCCGCTCCGGCCGACGGACTGGGCGACGACGGCGAGGCGCTATGGCTGGCCACCGAAGGCATTTGTCGGACATCCCCGATCGCGTGTGAAGGACGAGAGCGCGCTGCAAACGTTGACGTGGACGGCGCGGAACCTCGAGCGAATGGTGAGGGACGTGCGTGGCGTTGCCCCACTCCTCGTCGGTCGTATCGAGCGTCCAATACTCACCATGATCGACGTGGTGAGGTCTGATCTGCCGGATGTCGAGGCGCTTCGCCCGGATCGGCTTGATCTCCGCTCGCTTGCAAGCTCTGGTCGCCCTTGGTCCACGCTGGCCATGGTGGCAGCGTCACTCCTGCAAGCCCAGACCGATCTGGAGTTCCTCGCGTTCGAGCTCATCGAGCCGAATCCCGAGCTGGCTTGGCGTCTGTTCCACCTCTCGGTCCTGGGAGAGGTGCTCGCGGCCGTTCGGTCGCTCGGAGGGCGCGTCCGATGGAACACACCACTGACTGCCGGCGAGTCGTCAGGGCCCCAGTTCCAGCTCAGGATCGGGCAGAACATTTGGGATCTGTGGTTCGAGGCGTCGGCGGCGGCTCGCTACTACCAGGTGGCGTCGCCGTACAAGGCAGCAACGACGGGCGTGAGTAGCATCCAGAGGGCTATAGGGGCAGACATCTTGTTGTGCCTGCCTGGCAGGCATGCCCTGATGCTGGAGTGCAAATGGAGCGCCCTCGGAAGCTACGTGGGTCGGAACGGTTACCACCAGGCGTCGTCGTACCTGATCGAGGCGCGATGTGGGCTCGCTGACAACGCGCGGTCCTACGTCATTGGGCCCGAAGAGGTCGTGAGGAGTCAGAGCGAGACCGAGCTAAATTGGCCGGGCGGAGTTGCTGCCGTCGGCGTCGGCAGCATCGAGCATGTCGCGGGTCTTGTTCGATCATTGGTGGGCGAGTCTCGATAACATACCTCGGGCCGAGGGTTGCCATCCCGTGTGCCGTCGACCCGCCCTCCTGGGGAGCGGGCCGCCGCCCGGCCCGCCATGTCAAGCGGACCTTGACACAGGTTCGGACGCTGGCGGGCCGGGCGGTGGTCTGCTCGGCTTGCCCGGGTCGATGGCAGGCGGGATGGCCTACCGCAACCACCTACGGACCGTGACGCGCCGACGGAGCCCCGGCCATCCTGGAGCCGGAGCGCCCCCGCCGGAGGCGCAGTAACCGCCACCCCGCCACGGCCCGCCGGCCGCCGACGGACCCGGCGTGCGCTCCCCTACGCCGCGCGGGTGTCAGCCGCGCGGCCCGGCTGGCTGCCGGCCCACCAACCCACTCGGAAACGGCCTGTCGTCATACGGCGGCCCACCGGGCTACCCGCCCTCCGCGCCAGCCGCCGGGCGTGTTGCGTGACCGGAGTCGGAGCGCCAGCGGAGCGACGGGCACGCGCCCTGGCGGCGGCGCGTGCGGCCCGTTCAGGGCCGCCTTGAAGATGTACAGAAACTTTGAACGGGGATTATGGGACGTGTCCCCGCCGGCCGGGCCTGACCCGACTTTGAACTGGCTCCGTGCCCTCATGTGGACCCGTCGACCCGGTTGGCGGGGGCACCTCTCTCGGCACCTGCACGGGCCGGCGTGGTGACCTGATTAGGAGCTCGGGTTCGTCCCTCATCCCCGTTCTGTCCAGCGTTCTCCTCGTGCTCGGTGGTCGAGCCTTGCCGTCAATGCAGCAGGTGGGAGGCAGCGTGAGCGAGGACCAGGACGTGACTGTCGGGGTCGACACGCACAAGGACGTGCACGTCGCGGCGGTGTTGGACCAGACCGGTCGGGTGTTGGGCACCCGAAGCTTTCCGACGACGATGCGCGGCTACGCGCAGCTCGCCACATGGCTGAGTCCTTCGGCACGGTTGCCAAGGTCGGTCTGGAAGGCAGCGGCAGTGAAGTGACCCCTATCGGCCGGACACCTCGATGTCTGTCAGGGACTCTTGGTGGAGCTTCTCGTAGGTGTCGGGGCTGACGTTACCCAGACGGCTGTGCCGACGGCGAGGGTTGTAGAAGCCCTCGATGTAGGAGAACACCTCCATCTCCAGTTCATGTCGCGATGGCCAGGCCCGGGTGTAGACCAACTCGGTCTTGAGGATGGCGAAGAACGACTCGGCCATAGCGTTGTCGTAGCAGTCGGCGACCGAACCCATTGAGGCCAGGACGCCGCAGGAGCGCAGGGTGCGGCCGAACTCGAACGAGGTGTACTGGGTTCCGCGGTCGGAGTGGTGAACAAGCTGCTCGCGGGCGGGGCGGCGGTGCTGGATGGCCATGCCGACGGCGTCGAGGATCAGCTCGGTGCGCAGGTGATCGGCCATTGCCCACCCGACGACGCGGCGGGAGTAGGCGTCGACCACGACCGCGAGGTAGAGGAAGCCTTCCCAGGTGCGCAGGTAAGAGATGTCGGCGACCCAGAGCCGGTTCGGTGCGGTCGTGCTGAACTGCCGCTGGACCAGGTCCGGGGCGGTCGCGGTCGAGGCGGCTTTGCGGCGGGGCTTGCCGCGTCGGCGCCGGTGGGCGCCCTCGATGCCGGCCAGGCGCATCAGCCTCGCTACCGCTTTGCGGTTCCAGCGGTGGCCGCGCTCGTGCAGCTCTGCGGTCAGCCGGCGGGCGCCGTAGACGCCGCGGTGCTCCGACCAGGCCTGCCGGGTCAGCTCGACCCGGGCGTGGTCGTGGCGTTCTCTGTCGGTGGCGCGTTGCCGGCCGGCGCGTAACCACTGGTAGAAGGCGCTGTGGCCGACGCCGAGGAGCCGGCAGAGCAGACGGACCGGGTAGGTGGTCTTCTCCGCGTCGATGAACCGGTACACGTCGGCACGGTTCACCGCTCCGTCTCGCGTGCGAAGAAGACCGCCTTAGGTTCAGGGAGTCACTTCACCTACCAACGCGACGCCTACCAACTCCTGCGCGCCGGCCTCGTCGGCGGCAAGGGCGTCCCCGACACCGTCGCGACGCACCCGGCCGTGTTCGCCACCTTCACCGCCCCGTCCTTCGGCACCGTGCACGTCCGCGCCGTCAAGCGGCACACCTGCGGCAACCGGAAACGCTGCGACTGCCGACCCGACCCCTGCCACGCCCGCCGCAACGCCGGCCACTGCCCCCACGGCCGCCCTGCCGTGTGCTGGGCACGCCACGAACCCGACGACGCAATCCTCGGCCAACCGCTCTGCCTGGACTGCTACGACCACGACCACCAGGTCGTCTGGAACCTCTACTCCGGCGAACTCTGGCACCGCACCAAACAAGCCGCGGAACGATGGCTCGCCAAACTCGCCCGACGCCGCGGCATCCCCCGCGTCGAGGTCGTCACCGCCTCCGGCAACACCCGCACCGTCCCACCCGTCCGGCTCTCGCACGGCAAAGCCGCCGAATTCCAAGCACGTGCAGCGGTCCACTTCCACGCCCTGGTCCGCCTCGACGGCATCCATCCCACCGACCCCACCGCCGTCATCCCGCCGCCGGCCGGGTTCACCGTCGCCGACCCCGACGACGCGATCCGGCACGCCGCCGCACAGGTCACCTTCGCCACCCCCGGCCACCCCGACCGTCCCGACGGCTGGCCCATCGCCTGGGGCGAACAGCTCGACATCCGCCCCATCAGCTTGGACGGTCGCGGTGAGGTCACCGACAGCATGGTCGCCGGCTACCTTGCCAAGTACGCCACCAAAAGCACCGAGGTAACCGGGCACCGCTCCGTCAGGCTCACCGCCGACACCATCGGCGACTACGCCGACCCCGACGGCGACCACACCGCCCGCCTCATCGACGCCTGCTGGCGCATCGGCCGACCCACCCACACCCCCACGCCGCTGCTCGACCGGCCCCGCGACCACCGACCCCGGCCCGGCTTCGTCCAGCCCTGGCAATGCCCAGACTGCGGCACCCACACCCGCTACGCCGCCTGCCCCGCCTGCGTCGCCCACCGTCAAGCCAGCCTTGACACCCAATCGACGAAACCCGCCACGGCCAACCCGTACGCCCGACTACGCCGCTGGGCCCACATGCTCGGCTTCGGCGGCCACTTCCTCACCAAAGCCCGCCGCTACTCCGTCACCTTCCAACTCCTGCGCGACACCCGCGCGGCCTACCGCCGCCACGAGGACCAGAACCACGAGCACCCCGGCGGGCAACTCGTCGACGACCACGAAGACACCACCCTCATCGTCGGCACCCTCACCTTCGCCGGCGTCGGCTGGCACACCACCGGAGACGCCCTCCTCGCCAACACCGCCGCCGCCATGGCCAGAGAACGACAAGCCACCGGCCGCGAAGAACTCGCCCACGAACTTGGCACCACCCCGGCCGGCGCCACGCCGGCTGTTGCCTGCCCCCGACAGACCCGAGGAGGTCATCCGTCATGAGCACCACCGCCCGCCCGAGTCCCGTCGTCCGGCTCGTCCCTCGCACCGGGGCGACCGTCGTCGGGCCGGTCACCTACACCGTCCGGGAGGTCGCCAAGCTGCTGGGCATCTCGCTGGGCAGCACGTACGCCCTCGTTCGGGACGGCACGATTCCGGCGACCCGTCTGGGTGGCCGCTGGCTCATCCCCCGCACCCGGTTCCACGCCTGGCTTGACGGCGTCACGGAAGACCAGGCCGCCACCGGTACCGAGCACGGACGGAGGCGCTGATGGGCTTCGTCCGCAAGACTCCGGCCGGTACCTTCCGTGCTTGCTGGCGTGACCCGGCTGGGTCGCAGAAGTCGAAGAGCTTCCGCACCAAGCGGGAGGCCAACGCCTTTCTCGTCGAGGTGGAAGGCGGCCTCAACCGAGGGACCTACGTCAACCCGCATGCCGGCCGGACCCGATTCGGCCACTTCGCTGAGCAGTGGCTAGCCACCAGGACCGTGGAGGCTCGTACCGCTGAGCGGACTCTGTCCATGCTTCGGACCCATGTGCTGCCGAAGTGGGGTGACTGGCGCTCGGCAAGGTCGACTTCATGTCGGTTCAGGAGTGGGTGACCGGCCTGAGCCGTGAGCTTGCCCCGACCACGGTCGCCAAGTGCTACCAACTGCTGTCGGTGATCCTCCGTACGGCCGTTCAGGCGCGGCTGATCGCCACCAACCCCGCCGAAGGAGTGAAACTGCCGCGTGACCGGTCCCGCGACGTCAGGCCCGTCACGATCAGCCGGGAGGACTTCTTCGGCAAGCTGCTCCCCGCTGTGCCGTCCCGTCACCGCGCGATCGTCTCGGCTGCGGCCGGCGCGGGCCTGCGCTGGGGCGAGTGTGCCGGGCTGACCTGGTCGTCGGTCGACCTCGGTCGTGCCCTGCTGCGTGTGGTCCAGGTCGCCGAGGAGACCCATGGTGGCATCGTGCTCCGTCCGTATCCGAAAAGTCGCGCTGGCGTGCGGACCGTGCCGCTACCGGGCTTCCTGCTGTCCGCGCTGCGCCAGCTGCACGCCGAAGCCGGCGATCCGGACCCGCGAACGCTCGTCTTCCGCGACCGGGTTGGGCGCCCACTGCGCCGGTCCAACTTCCGCCGTCGTGTCTGGCTGCCTTCGCTGGTGCGCGCCGGGCTGCTCGGCCAGGTCCTCAACACCGGCCCGCATCGGTACCGCGCGGTCTGGCCGGACCGGGAGGGTGTCGAGTGGTCCGCCGAGTTCACCACCGAGCGGGAAGCGGTCGCCTGTGTGGCAACAAGGGCCGTCGGCGGCATGCGGTTTCACGATCTGAGACACGCCTACGCCACCTGGTTGGTCACCGACGGCGTCCCGATCAACCTGGTGCAGCGGGTCATGGGCCACGAGCAGGCGTCAACGACGCTCAATCGTTATACGCACACCCCGGACGACTACGCCGCCCGGGTCCTGGCGGCTTTCGACAGCTCTGCTGCCTCCCTGCTGCCTCCGGCCGAGAATCCGCCTCCGGAGAGCGGCCTCCACGGGGATGGGGATGACCTGTGACCTGGATCGGAGCGCTCCCGGAGGAAAGGGACGACCCCCGTCGGGGGGAGACGGGGGTCGTCGAAGGTTCGGCTCCGGGGGGGTCGAGCCGAACCCACTCAGCGGTCACGGGGGGTGCAACCGCCGAGGGTCTGCCTGTTGTACGAGATGTGAACACTCATCGCATCCACAAGTCTGCCTGAGCGGACCTGTATACGTCGAGTGGTGCGGCCTCCACTCCCTGCGAATTAATGTTCGCAGAGTGTGACCATCGTCACGGTGCGCGAAGGTGGCGGGGGCCGGCCCGCAGGTCCGAGGGGTCACCGGGCCCCGGGCACCCGCCGACCATAGACCATCCGGATAGACTTTCGCGCCGTGGGCCGAAGTGCCGCTTTCTTCGATCTGGACAAGACCGTCATCGCCAAGTCGAGCGCCCTGGCGTTCGGTCGGCCGTTCTACCGGGACGGCCTGATCACCCGGCGTGACGTGGTCAAGTCGGC
This sequence comes from Micromonospora sp. URMC 107, assembly GCF_051386315.1. Lineage (NCBI taxonomy): Bacteria > Bacillati > Actinomycetota > Actinomycetes > Micromonosporales > Micromonosporaceae > Micromonospora > Micromonospora sp. URMC 107. Next base: position 15,952 of record NZ_JBPQTK010000061.1, on the reverse strand, counting down.
GTACGCGCAGCTGATGTTCCGGCTGGGCGGCACCGACGAGCAGACCATGGCCAGGACCAGGGACTATCTCGCCGCGCTCTGCAAGGGCTGGCAGGTGGAACAGGTCCGTCAGATCGTCGCGGAGACGCTGCACGAGCTGATCAACCCTTACGTGTACGCCGAGGCCGCCGCCCTGATCGAGGAGCACCAGGCCGCCGGCCGGGACGTCGTCCTGGTCTCCGCCTCCGGCGAGGAGATGGTCCGGCCGATCGGCGTGCTGCTCGGGGTCACCGACGTGATCGCCACCCGGATGGGCGTGGTGGACGGCCGCTACAGCGGCGAGGTCGAGTTCTACGCGGCCGGCCCGAGCAAGGTCGACGCAGTCGGCGAGCTGGCCGCCGAGCGCGGCTACGACCTGGCCGACTCGTACGCCTACTCCGACTCGTACAGCGATCGTCCGCTGCTGGAGTGCGTCGGCCATCCCTCGGTGGTCAACCCGGACCGGCAGCTGCGCCGCCTCGCGGTCGAGAACTCCTGGCCGGTGCTGGAGTTCCGGCACCCGATCCCACTCGGGCGGCGGCTGCGCGAGCGCCCGGCCGTCCCGGTCGCCGCCGCGGCGCTTGGCGTGGGCGTGGGCGTCGCCATCGGCATCGCCTGGTACGGCCGCCACCGCCGCACCCGCTCCGCCCCCGCACCCGCCTGAGCGGACCTCCGCCGAAGCGCCCGCCTGGACGGACCTCCGCCGAAGCGCCCGCCTGAGCGGATCTCGCCCGCCTGAGCGACGTCCGCCCCGGCATCCGCCTGAGCGGAACCCGCCGAAGCGAACCAGACCCGGCGGGTCAGGCCGCCGCGAGGACCTCGTCGCCGATGGCGGTGAGCTGGTCGGCGCCGACCTCCACCGCCGCCATGTAGTGGCGCAGCCAGGAGCGCAGGCCGTCCGGGGTGCCGGTGGCGAAGGCGCCGGCCGCGCCGACGTACTCCGGCTCGCGCTCGTGGTGACCCACGTCAACGGCGAGCAGGCCGCGCGGGTCGAGCCCGCTGGACAGCAGCACCAGCCGGGCGGCGCCCCGGGCCACCACCCCGGACGGCCCGGCGAAGGGGCGCAGGTTCAGCAGTTCGCCGTGGACGACCGCGGCCAGCACCAGCGGCGAGACCTTCGTGCCGCCGGCGACGAGCCCGGCCAGCGCGTCCAGCCGGGCGGCGACGACCGGGTCGGCCACCGGCCGGCCCAGCTCGGCCTCGCCGACGACGTCGCGGGCGGCGAGCACGTGCAGCTTCGCCAGCGCCTGCCGGGGCGCCTTCGGCCAGAGCTCGGACAGCCCGGGGAGCGCCCCGGCGACCCGCAGCGCGCCCTGGACCACCGGCTCGGTCACCGTTCCGGCGCGGACCGCCTCGCGCTCGCGGGCGTACCCCTCCAGGGCGGCACTGGCCACCGCGCACCGGAGGCTGACCTCGGCCGCGACCTGGCCGCCGTGCCGGCGCAACGCGCGGTGCCCCAGGGCCTGGTCGAAGCGCTCGCGGGCCCGCTCCACGGCGGGGGCGATGTCGGCGAGCGCGAGCAGTGGGGCGAGCGGGTCAGCGGTCACCCCGTCACGCTATCGACTGCCCGGCCCGCCCCGCCGACGAGCCGCCCGGAAGCGACCGCCGCCACCCGCGAGCCTGTGCGCCGTGAAGTCGGTCGCCGTCGGCTTCGCGCTGGAGCGACTTGAGGCCGCCCGACTCCGACAGTCGGCGGGCGCGCCTGCCCGGACGAATGGCGTCGACGCGGCGGCCCGCGTCGCCGTCCGGCGCGCCGTGAGGGCCGCTCGGCGCGCGTGGGCCGGACCGGCGCTCGCCCGTGCTGGCCGCCCCGACTAACCTCGTGCCCTAGAGAGACGCAGGTCACCCGAGCGACGAGGGAGCACGGCATGAGCGAGGCATTGGCCAATCTGCTGAACGAGACGCGCCAGTTCCCGCCGCCGGCCGAACTCGCCGCGCACGCCAACGTCACCGCCGACGCGTACGCCGACGCCGACGCCGACCGGTTGGCGTTCTGGGAGCGGCAGGCCGGGCGGCTGACCTGGGCGAGGCAGTGGGACCAGGTGCTCGACTGGTCGAAGCCGCCGTTCGCGAAGTGGTTCGTCGGCGGGCAGCTCAACGTGGCGTACAACTGCCTGGACCGGCACGTCGAGGCCGGCCTGGGCGAAAAGGTCGCCATCCACTGGGAGGGCGAGCCGGGCGACACCCGCACCATCACGTACGCCGACCTGCACCGGCTGACCTGCCAGGCGGCGAACGCGCTGACCGACCTGGGCGTGACCGCCGGCGACCGGGTGGCGATCTACCTGCCGATGATCCCCGAGGCGGCGGTGGCGATGCTGGCCTGCGCCCGCATCGGGGCGACGCACAGCGTGGTCTTCGGCGGCTTCTCCGCCGACGCGCTGACCAACCGGATCCAGGACGCCAGCGCCAAGGTGGTGATCACCGCCGACGGCGGCTACCGCCGGGGCAAGCCGTCGGCGCTGAAGCCGACGGTGGACGAGGCGGTGGCCAACTGCCCGTCGATCGAGCACGTGCTGGTGGTACGCCGCACCGGCGAGGAGGTCGCCTGGTCGGCGAAGGACCGCTGGTGGCACGAGACGGTCGAGACGGCCCCGGTCGAGCACGCCGCGCAGCCGTTCGACGCCGAGCACCCGCTGTTCATCCTCTACACCAGCGGCACCACGGCCCGCCCGAAGGGCATCCTGCACACCACCGGCGGCTACCTGACCCAGACGTCGTACACGACGCACGCGGTCTTCGACCTGAAGCCGGAGACCGACGTCTACTGGTGCACCGCCGACATCGGCTGGGTCACCGGGCACTCCTACATCGTCTACGGCCCGCTCTCCAACGGCGCCACCCAGGTGATGTACGAGGGCACCCCGGACACCCCGCACAAGGGCCGGTTCTGGGAGATCGTCGACAAGTACAAGGTCAGCATCCTCTACACCGCCCCGACGCTCATCCGCACGATGATGAAGTGGGGCGACGACATCCCCGCCGGCTACGACCTCTCCTCGCTGCGGCTGCTGGGCAGCGTGGGCGAGCCGATCAACCCCGAGGCGTGGATGTGGTACCGGCAGCACGTCGGCGGGGGTGAGCTGCCCATCGTGGACACCTGGTGGCAGACCGAGACCGGGGCGATCATGATCTCGCCGCTGCCGGGCGTGACGGCGGCCAAGCCCGGCTCCGCGATGACGCCGCTGCCCGGGATCGTCGCCGACGTGGTCGACGACCAGGGTCAGTCGGTGCCCAACGGCGGCGGTGGCTACCTGGTGCTGCGCGAGCCGTGGCCGTCGATGCTGCGCACCATCTGGGGCGACGACAACCGGTTCATCGAGACGTACTGGTCGCGGTTCGAGGGCATGTACTTCGCCGGTGACGGGGCGAAGAAGGACGACGACGGGCACGTCTGGCTGCTCGGCCGTGTCGACGACGTGATGCTGGTGTCCGGGCACAACATCTCCACCACGGAGGTGGAATCCGCGCTGGTCTCCCACCCGTCGGTGGCCGAGGCGGCGGTGGTCGGCGCGACCGACCCGACCACCGGGCAGGCCATCGTCGCGTTCGCCATCCCGCGCGGCACCACGGACACGGCGGGCGACGCCGGCGAGCAGCTCATCGCCGAGCTGCGCAACCACGTGGCGAAGACGCTCGGCCCGATCGCCAAGCCGCGGCAGATCATGCTGGTGCCGGAGCTGCCGAAGACCCGCTCGGGCAAGATCATGCGCCGGCTGCTGCGCGACGTGGCGGAGAACCGCTCACTCGGCGACGTCACCACGCTCCAGGACTCGTCCGTGATGGACCTGATCTCGTCCGGCATGGGCGGCGGCAAGTCCGACGAGGACTGACGCAGACGTACGACCCGATGGGTGGCGGTCCCGCGCGGACCGTCACCCATCGTCGTTTCTTACGGGTACGGCGCCGGCCGAATGCGCGCTGTCACATCGGTCGGTCGGGTGAGCCGGGAGAAGCTGAACGGACACAGGCAGTCGTCGACCCCTGTCATTCGTCTGTTTTCTGATTTAGGTTCACGCAGGTCGGGTCGGTTCGATGGACGTCACATCGATGGAGGGCCGGCCGACTTCCTCCTCCCCCATGCCCGAGAAACGGAGCGGCATGAACAGAAACCCGCAATCCGGGTCGCGTCGACGCCTGCTCGTCGCGCTGCCCGCCATCGCCCTCGCCGCCACGTCACTGACCGTGACGGGTGGCGCGGCGGCGGCGGAGCCCGGCCCCGCCCGAGCCACGATCGGCGCGGACGAGTACTACATCAACTACGCCGAGCCCGCCGTCCAGCCGGACAGCAGCGGTCGCGAGGTCAAGGGCAAGGGTGGTGTCTTCGCCCCGGCGGTCGAAGAGGCGCGCGCCTACGACCGCAAGTTCGCCCGCGGCAACCCCGTCACGGCCGAGCAGCTCGCGCGGACCGAGGCCAAGGCGATCAAGACGGGCAAGAGCCCGCGGCAGATCAAGCAGGCCCCGAGCACCCAGACCGCCAAGCTGCTGACCCTGCTGGTGGAGTTCAACGACCAGGCCAACGACGACTTCACCGACGTCATGGTGCCCAAGACGGTCTTCGAGGATCGGAGCTGCGTCCTCGGTTCCGTGCAGAACGGGCCCCTGCACAACAAGATCCCCAACCCGGCGAACCTGCCGCACGAGGACAACAACTCGATGTGGGTGCCGGACTTCTCGCCCACCCACTACGACAAGATGCTCTACACCAAGGAGGGCATCACCGAGCGGGTCCGTCCGGACCTGACCGGGCCGGACGGCAAGCCGGGCGTCAGCCTGGCCGGCCGGACCATGCACAACATGTACCTGGAGATGTCCAAGGGCGCGTACACGGTCGACGGGCAGGCCAGCCCGTGGATCAAGGTGCCGCACTCCGAGGGCTGGTACGCCGCCTCGCGCTGCTTCCAGGACGAGAACGGCAACTGGGTCCCCGGCCGCCAGCAGTCGATGAACGGCCACCCGGACAACCCGCAGGGCGCGGGCCGGCTGGCCACCGACGCGATCGACACCCTCGCGAAGACGGACCCGGACTTCCCGTGGGCCGACTACGACATCGAGGACCAGGGCGACCGCGACGGTGACGGCAACCTCTTCGAGCCGGACGGCGTGATCGACCACCTGGTGCTGGTGCACGCCGGGCAGGGCAAGTCCCGCGGCGGCGGCGCCGAGGGCACGTACGCCATCTGGGCGCACTCGTCGTCGATCGCCGGCGGCTACACCATCCCCGGCACCGACCTGCAGGTCTCGAACTACATCGTGCAGCCGGAGGATGCCGGCGTCGGCGTCTTCGCCCACGAGTTCGGCCACGACCTGGGCCTGCCGGACCTCTACGACACCTCCGGCAACGCCGACTCCGACGTCGACTTCTGGGACCTGATGGCCTCGGGCTCGCACTCGGGTGAGATCTTCCAGGCGCTGCCGACGCACATGGGCCTGTGGGACAAGTGGGTGCTCGGCTGGGCCGACCCGCTGACGCTCGCGCCCGGCTCCGACCCGCGTTCCGTGCAGCTCGGCCAGACCTCGCGGACGCCGCGCGGCACCAAGGACGGCATCAAGATCGACCTGCCGGACAAGGTGATCACGCTGGCCACGCCGCACAGCGGCGCGAACATGTGGTACTCCGGCGCCGACCAGGACTGGGCGGACGTCAAGATCGCCCGTCAGGTGGCCGTGCCGGCGGCGGCCGACGCAAAGTTCTGGATGTGGAACAACTTCGTCATCGAGGCCGACTGGGACTACGGCTTCGTCGAGCTCTCCACCGACGGCGGCACCACCTGGACCGAGCAGAAGGTCTACGACTCGACCGGGAAGCTCGTCACCACGAACGACGGCTACGCCGACCCGAACGGCCGGATGGTGGACTTCGGCAACAAGAAGTACGGCCTCACCGGTGACACCCACGGCTGGCGGCACGACTACGTGGACCTGTCGGCGTACGCCGGGCAGACCGTGCAGCTGCGGCTCCGCTACGCCACGGACGAGGCGTTCGCGGAGCGCGGCTGGTTCGCCGACGACTTCTCGGTGACCGGCGGCGGCACCACGACGTGGAGCGACGACGTCGAGGGCGGGGCCAACGGCTGGACGGCGACCGGCGGCACCTTCGTCGACACCACCGGCCAGGGCTGGCACATCGACAGCGGCACCTCCACCCAGGCGCACTACTACCTGGCCGAGTGGCGCAACTTCGACGGCTTCGACAAGGGCCTGAAGTACGGCTACGACACGATCTACTCGCACGAGGCGTGGAAGGTCGACCGGGTCGCCTACAACGCCCCGGGCATGCTGGTCTGGTACCGGGACACCGCGCTGGGCGACGTCAACCACACGACGGCGCAGCTGACCGCGCTGCCCAGCTACGGCGCCAAGGGCGGTCTGCTGATCGTCGACTCGCACTTCGACCCGTACCGCCGCAAGGGCGCGGCGGCCGTCAAGGACCCGTCGGTGCTGGACAACCTGCCCAGCCGCCCGCAGTCCGCGAACGCGGCCTTCTCGCTCAAGCCCACGTACCCCTTCACGGAGTGCCTGGAGGCGGCGGACGAGCCGTACAGCGAGTACTGCACCGACTTCGGCGCCCAGCCGGCGGTGCCGACCTTCACGGACGCGAAGGGCTGGTACCCGGGCATCGAGATCCGCGACGGCTCGCCGTACGCCCGGGACAGCGACGCCTCCGTGGTCATCCCGTCGAAGGGCAACGCGCCGTACACGACCCGGGTCACCAACCCGGACGGTACGCCCGCGCCCTCCTACTACGGGGTCACCCTGGGCGGCGGCGCCATCGTGCTGGGCACCGGCAACCCCGGTGACCAGGGCGTCTCCTACGGCGTCACCATCACCATCAAGCGCACCGCGAAGGACAACTCGTACGCCACGGTGCACGTCACCCCCGCGAGGAACTGACCCGAGGGTCGACTGGCGGGACACACGGCGGGGCCCGTTCGGAGCACACTTGCTCCGGGCGGGCCCCGTCCGTGTCGCGGGCGCCGTCGCCCGTCCATCGGTGCCCGTGACGAATTCCGGGCCTCCGACGCTCCCCAAAGGGGACCTCATAACCCCGACCACGCAGAGTGATCGTGGCCAAAACGTAACGTGAACTGGAGTTCGTTGGACGCGCCCTTTGGTCGGTATTTATGCCCATATGCAGGCCGCAAGGCGCGCCCCCATTCGGTATTTGACCCGTGACAAGCGCGCATCCCCTCTGTCAGGGTGAGTAACGCATCACATGACAGCCGTCGCCTCGGCCACGTCTGCCATGTAACAGATCCACAAAGGAGGAGGACCTTTGAGGAGACGAGTCACAGCCGGTCTGGCCTCGGCCGCGGCCGCGCTGCTGGCGGCGGGAGTCGTGTCGGCGCCGGCCTCCGGCGCACCGGCCGCGGACCCGACCCCCGGTTCCGACAAGGCGAAGCACGGCAGGGACAACCTCCCCGATCCGAAGTCGGATCAGCAGCGGGAGCTCCGGAAGAAGGCCATCGCCGACCTGCTCTCCGGCAAGGCCAAGCTTCAGACGCGCAACGGCTCGAAGGTCATCCAGGTCAAGGACGACCTGTTCGTCGAGTACCAGCAGGCGCCGAAGACCGATCCGATCTTCACGATGCTGGTCGAGTTCGGCGACCAGACCGACCCCCGGACCGGTGGAGCTGCCGGCCCGGCGCACAACCAGATCGCCGAGCCGGACCGCAACTGGGACGGCAACTCGACCGACGACAACAGCACCCTGTGGCGGCCGGACTTCAACCGGGCGCACTACCAGGACATGATGTTCGGTCCTGGCGAGTCGATGCGGGACTTCTACTACAAGCAGTCCGGCGGGCGCTACACCGTCAACGGCGACGTCAGCGAGTGGGTCAAGGTTCCGTTCAACGAGGCCCGCTACGGCAGCAACGCCATCCCCGAGTCTGACGGGTACTGGAACTTCGTCAAGGACAGCGCGACCGCCTGGTACCAGTCCCAGGTCGCGGCCGGCAAGACGCCGGAGCAGATCAAGCAGTACCTGGCCCAGTTCGACATCTGGGACCGGTACGACTTCGACGGCGACGGCGACTTCAACGAGCCCGACGGCTACGTCGACCACTTCCAGGCGGTGCACGCGGGCGAGGGTGAGGAGGCCGGCGGCGGCGCCCAGGGCGAGGACGCCATCTGGTCGCACCGCTGGGCGGCGTTCCCGAACCTGGCCGGCAGCGCCGGTCCGGGCGCGAACAAGGCCGGCGGTGTCCAGATCGGTGACACCGGCATCTGGATCCGTGACTACACCACGGAGCCGGAGAACGGCGGCCTGGGCGTGTTCGCCCACGAGTATGGCCACGACCTCGGCCTGCCGGACTACTACGACACCGCCGGCGGCGACAACGGCGTGGGCTTCTGGAGCCTCATGGCGTCCGGCTCGTGGCTCGGCCACGGCAAGGACGACATCGGTTCCACGCCGGGCTACATGGACCCGTACTCGAAGCTCTACCTGGGCTGGCTGAACTACTCGGTGGTCGAGGAGAACAGCGGCACCACCAGGGTGACGCTCGGCCCGGCCGGCGACAGCGACGGGCCGAAGGCCCAGGCGGTCGTCGTCAACCTGCCGGCGCAGACCCAGACCACCAGCTACAACACGCCGTTCGGCGGGTCGTACGAGTGGTGGGGCGGCAGCGCGGACGACCTGAACACCACGCTGACCCGTCAGCTGGACCTGACCGGTACGACGTCCGCGTCGATCACCGCGAAGGCCTGGTACGACATCGAAGAGGACTACGACTACCTCTACGCCGAGGTGTCGACCAACGGCGGTGCCACCTGGACCGCGCTGGGCAACTCCTCGGTCGACGCCGGTGAGACCGGGGTCGACGGCTCGACCAGCGGCGCCTGGGTGGACCTGGCCTACGACCTGTCCGCGTACGCCGGGCAGACCGTGCAGTTCCGCTACCGCTACCAGACCGACGGCGGCGTGCACCTCGCCGGCGCCTTCCTGGACAACGTGTCGCTGGTCAAGGGCGGCGCCGTCGCCTGGACCGACGACGCCGAGACGCTGGCCGCCGAGTGGACCGCCAAGGGCTTCACCCGGATGACCGGCGCGGTGACCGACTCGTACCCCCGCTTCTACATCGCGGAGAACCGGTCCTACGTCGGCTACGACGACACGCTGCGGACCGGCGGGTACAACTACGGGTTCAACAACACCCGCCCGAACTGGGTGGAGCGGTTCTCGAACCACCCGGGCATGCTGGTCTGGTACGTGAACTACGCGTACGGCGACAACAACACCTCGGAGCACCCGGGCTACGGCCTGAACCTCCCGGTGGACGTCCGACCGAACAAGATCACTGTCGACGGCCAGGGCACCATCACCAACCGGCGCAACGGCTTCGACGCCACGTTCAGCCTGTACGCCAAGCCGGCGCAGACCTTCCACCTCAACGGTGTCCCGGTCACGCTCCCGGCGCTCGCTCCGCAGCCGGTCTTCTCCGACAGCGGTGCGAACAAGTACTGGACGTCCGGCAACCCGTGGAACTCGGTGAAGGTGGCCGGTTCCGGCACCCGGATCGAGATCCTTCAGCAGGGCACCAACCCGACCGACGACATGGTCGTCAAGGTCAGCAACTGACGATCGGGGCACGCGTGGGGGCGGTGGCGGTGACGCCACCGGCCCCACTTTTTCGCGTACGCGATCATTCCTATCGAAGGTCGTCTCTTCTTTCGCAGGGTGGCCGTTCGCGCCGCTCACGGCGTTGGTGAACGGCGGGGATGTGACGGTGAAAAGCATTCCCAACAAAACTTTGCAACAAATCGACGCACGCGTCTTCCCACCGGTCACACGAGTGTCTATGTTCACCATTGGTCCCACTAGTGGGACCGGTCACACCGGCCCGTACCCCCGTTGGGCCGGTTCCCTCACACCGGAGGTACCACGTGCGCAAAGTCGCAGTGGGTCTGCTCGGGCTTTCGCTGACGGCGACGGGACTGGCGGTCGGCACGTCCGCCAGCGCCGCGCCGCAGCCGAAGTTGCCGACGGCCGCTCCGTCGGTCTCCGAGCCCGCCCATGCCGACCACGACCTGCCGAACCCGCTGGAGGACAAGCGTCGCGCCCTGCGTCAGGAGGGCCTGAGCGACGTCCTCTCCGGCCGGGCCAAGCCGCAGAAGGTCAACGGCAGCACGGTCGTCAAGGTCGGCAAGACCCAGGCCGAGGGGGCTGCCGCCCGCTCGACCCGGGCCAACGCCGCCACCCAGACGGAGGACCAGTACGTCGAGCTCTCCCGCGAGAAGACGGACCGCATCTTCGTCATCCTCGCCGAGTTCGGCAACGAGCGGCACCCGAACTACCCGGACCAGGACACCGACCCGGACACCGCGGGTCCGACCCGGTTCGACGGGCCGCTGCACAACGAGATCCCCGCGCCCAACCGGGCGGTGGACAACTCGACCGTGTGGCAGGCGGACTACAACGCCGACTACTACCGCAAGCTCTACTTCGGCACCAACCCCGGTGACGAGTCGGTGAAGCAGTACTACGAGGCCCAGTCCTCGGGTCGCTACAGCGTCGACGGCAAGGTCACCGACTGGGTGAAGGTGAAGTACAACGAGGCCCGCTACGGCCGCTCCGGCGGCTACCCGTGTGCCTCGAACGTCTGCACCAACACCTGGGCGCTGGTCCGCGACGCCGCCAACCAGTGGGTCGCCGACCAGAAGGCCGCCGGCCGCACCGACGCCCAGATCGCCGCGGACCTCAAGGCGATGGACCAGTGGGACCGGTACGACCACGACTCGGACGCCAACTTCAACGAGCCGGACGGCTACATCGACCACTTCCAGATCGTCCACTCCGGTGGCGACGAGGCCGACGGCGACCCGTACCAGGGCGAGGACGCGATCTGGAGCCACCGCTGGTACGCCTTCGCGTCCGACCAGGGCTCGACCGGCCCGTCCGGGAACCCGGCGGGTGGCACCCAGATCGGCAACACCGGCATCTGGATCGGCGACTACACCATCCAGCCGGAGAACGGCGGCCGGAGCGTCTTCTACCACGAGTACGGCCACGACCTCGGTCTGCCGGACGACTACAACGTCACCAGTGGTGGGGACAACAACAACGAGCACTGGACCCTGATGGCCCAGAGCCGGCTCGGCGCCAAGAACGACGCCGGCATCGGTGACCGCGGTGGCGACCTCGGCGCCTGGAACAAGCTCCAGCTCGGCTGGCTCGACTACGAGGTGGTCGTCGCGGGGCAGAAGCGGACCATGACCCTCGGCCCGCAGGAGTACAACAGCGACGAGGCGCAGGCCGTCGTCGTGGTGCTCCCGAAGCGTGACTACACGTTCGAGCACGGCGCGCCGTTCGAGGGCACGAAGCAGTTCTTCTCCGGCAACCAGGACGACCTCAACAGCACGATGACCCGGACCCTGGACTTCACCGGGAAGTCGTCGGCGTCGCTGTCGATGAAGGGCCGCTACAACATCGAGGCCGACTACGACTACCTGTTCTTCGAGGCGTCGCTGGACGGCGGCCAGACCTGGGTGACCCTGCCCGGCACGGCCAACGGCCAGCCGCTGAAGGAGATCTCGGCCGGCCGCTACGCGCTGGACGGCAGCAGCGGCGGCGAGTGGGTCGACGTCGCCATCCCGATGGACGTGGCGGCGGGCAAGGTCGCGCAGTTCCGGCTGCGCTACCAGACCGACGGCGGCGTCTCCGAGGGTGGCTTCTACGGTGACGCGATCACCGTGACGGCCGACGGCCAGACCGTCCTCTCCGACGGCGCCGAGGCCGGCGCCGCGGGCTGGACGCTCGCCGGTGGCTTCGAGATCGCCGAGAAGAGCTACACCAAGGCGTACGACAACTACTACATCGCGGGCACCCGGCAGTACATCTCGTACGACAAGTACCTGAAGACCGGCCCGTACTTCTTCGGCTACTCGAACACCCGCCCGGACTACGTGGACCACTACGCGTACCAGGAGGGTCTGCTGATCTCCTACTGGAACACCCGGTGGGCGGACAACGACACGTTCGTGCACCCGGGCGAGGGTCGCAACCTGATCATCGACGCGCACCCGCGGCCGATCTACAACCTGACCGGCCAGCCCTGGCGGGCCCGCGTCCAGGTCTACGACGCGCCGTTCAGCCTGAAGAAGGCCGACTCGTTCACGCTGCACCTGAACAGCCAGCCGCAGTACATCCGTGGCCAGGCCGCGCAGCCGCTGTTCGACGACACCCAGCAGTACTGGTTCCCGGAGCTGCCGAACCACGGCGTCAAGCTCCCGGCCACCGGCACCAAGATCAAGGTCCTGGAGAAGGACGGCGTCTACACCAAGATCCGCATCTCCTGAGCCGCTGATCCCGCACCACCCGCACCACGCGATGCCCGGGCAGGTCTCCTGCCCGGGCATCGCCCTTTTCCACGAACCACCGACCATCGACCACCGGCACGGCGGCCCGGCGGTCCCACCGCCACGGCGGCCCGGTGGCGTCACCGCCGCCAGCCGGGTCGGGGAGTTACGTCGAGCGATCCCGACCACCCCGCGGGCCGGCGACGGAACCGACCGGTGTCGGGGTCCTAGGCTGTTGCCATGACCGAGCAGCGCGGCGGGCCCGTCGACGAGTCCTGCGTCCTCACCGAGGGGCCGTGGACGCACCGCTTCGTGGGCGCCAACGGCAGCCGCTTCCACGTCGTGGAGGCCGGCACCGGTCCGATGGTGCTCTTCCTGCACGGCTTCCCGGAGCACTGGTGGGCCTGGCACGAGATGCTGCCGGCAGTCGCCGACGCCGGCTTCCGGGCCGTCGCGGTGGACCTGCGCGGCTACGGCGCCAGCGACAAGCCGCCCCGGGGGTACGACGGCTACACGCTGGCCGCCGACGTCGCCGGGCTGATCCGGGCCCTCGGCGAGCGCTCCGCCACCGTGGTGGGCACCGGCGTCGGCGGCATGATCGCGTGGACGGTGGCGTCGTTCCACCCCTCCCTGGTCCGGCGGCTGGTGGTGCTCGGCGCTCCCCACCCGCTCCGGCTCCGGGCCGCCATCTTCGCCGACCCGCGCGGGCAGTTCGCCGCCGCCACGCCCACCCTCAAGTTCCAGCTGCCCCGCTACGAGCACGTGCTGACCCGCGACGACGCGGCGGCCGTGGAGGAGATGCTGCGCCGCTGGGGCGGGCCGCGCTGGGTCCACGGGCCGGGCTTCGAGGCGTACGCGGGGCGGTGCCGGGAGGCCATGCGCATCCCGCAGGCGGCGTTCTGCGCGCTGGAGGGCTACCGCTGGGCGTTCCGCTCGGTGCTCCGCCTGCACGGCTACCGCTTCGTCCGGCTGATGCAGAAGCCGCTCGTCACGCCGACCCTCCAGCTGCACGGCGCGCTGGACGAGGCCTCCCTGCCGCGTACCGCCCAGGGCTCCGGCCGGTACGTGGTCGCGCCCTACGAGTGGCGGCTCCTGGACGGCGTCGGGCACTTCCCGCACGTGGAGGCCGGCGACGTGGTGCTGGGCGAGATCCTGCGCTGGGCGAAGTCCTGACTCAGACCCGCTGCTCGCGCAGGTCGGCGACCTCCGCGGCCGGCGCCCAGCCCTGGTAGACGCCGAAGTCGAAGACCTCCAGCCCCATCGCCCGGGCCACCGGCCAGCGTCCGCCGGTGTACTCCACCCGCAGCCAGCCGTCGTGCTCGCCGAGGACGATGAACGGCTGCCCCTGCCAGGTGCAGGTGGTACGCACGTACGCCAGGTCGTCGATCTCGGTGGCCGGCAGCACCCGGACGTACCGGCCGGGGCGGATCTCCTCGAAGCCCTCGCCCGGCTCCGGCTGGTAGAGCCGGACGTCGTCGCCGTCCGGGCTGGCCTGGTATTCCCGGCCCTGCCAGCGGGCCACGTAACCGTCGCGCGTCACTGCTCACCGACCTGTCGCCACCGCAGCGCGTCCGTGTCGAGGATGGCGACCACCCGTTCGGTGCCGTCCGCGCCGATCCGCCACAGCTGCGCGCCGTGCGGCAGCCGGGCGCTGTCCACCTTGAACTCCGCCACCACGTCGCTGCTCTCGCCCGGCGCGAACCCGTTGCCCCGGAACGGCGGGCGCTCGATGACCCAGCCCTCCATGGCCCGCATGGCGGCCTCGTTCTGCCCGCCGTACGGGATCCGGTAGAGGCTCGGCCGGTGCGCGGGCCAGCGCAGCACGTAGATCTCGCCGGCGTCCCGGGCGAAGGGGGAGTCCGGGTAGCCCAGACCGAGCGCGTCGTGCAGCTGGGCCGGGGTGGTGAGATGGGCCAGCTCGGCGGCCCGGTGCACGAAGCCCGAGACCCGGTCGTAGCCCCGCTCCAGGTAGTACGCGAGCTGGCTGGGGGCGACCGCCTTCTGCATCACGATCGGGCGCGCCGGGTCGGGCGCGGGCGGGTCGTAGCGGGGGCGGCTGACCGGCTCCTCGGCGGCGGGCGGCTCGGCCTCGGCCCCGGTGTCGTCCCCGAGCCCCACCTCGGCCGCCCAGTTGGCCAGCCCGACGATCTGCTCGCCGGGCAGCTTCGCCCCGACCGGGGTGCCCGGGTTGACCGCGAACGACCAGGACTCGTCCGGCCAGCGGCGGATCAGCTGGACGAACTTGACCTCGATGGTCTCGACCGTCGCGTCGGTGTGGTCGGCGAGCCGCTCCGGCGAGGTGTGCACCACGACGAACGTCTCGCCGTCCAGTTCCTCCGTACGCCAGACGAAGCCGGGCTCGCCGGGCCGGCTGCCCGGCGCGGAGTCGGCCGCTACCGGCAGCAGCACGCGGGCCAGCAACAGGGTGGACAGGAACGTGTCGGTGCTGCCGGCGCCGGCCGCGTCGAGGAGGTTCTCCTCGACCTCGTTGGCCGGCTGGAAGCCGACCGACCCGGAACCGGCATCCGGCGGCACGTCCCCGGCGACGGGGCCGGTCGTCGGCTCGTCGGCGACCGGCGGCCCGGGGTCCTCCGCGACCGCGACCGGCGCGACGTCGGGAACGCCGGCATCGGTCGACGCCGGCGGGGCCGGCTCCGGGGCGGCACCATCGGGTGTGGGTGTGGGTGTGGGTGTGGGTGTGGGTGTGGGTGCGGCGACGGTCGCCGGCGCCTTCTGCGCCGCCCGGCTGCCGAGCCACGCCGAAGCGACTGGCGCCGCCGGCTCGCGGGGCGGCGCCGGGTCGACGGGCGCCGCCCGATCGCCCGGCCAGGCCGGGTTCATGGGCACGGTCGCATCCCCGGTCGCCGCCGGAGCGCCGGACCACCCCGGTTCGGCGGGCGCCACCGGGACGCCGGACGCGGTCGGGACGCCGGACGCGGTCGGGACGCCCGGCGCGGTCGGGACGCCGGACGCAGTCGGCGCGGGCGCGGCGTCGGTCGGGTTGGCGGACGCGGACGCGGCCACCGGCTCCCGCCGACGCCGGACCGGCTCGAACAGCGAGACGGTCTCTTCGGCGGCCGGGGCGGGCTCGGCGGCGGCCGGCCCGGTGAGGTCCCGCGACTCGATGACGGTGCCCTCGATGACGATCGGCGTGAACCCACGCCGGGAAGACGGTGGTCCGGACACCGGCTCGGCGTCCGACGCCGCCACCGGCTCGGGCTCGACCGGCTCCGGAGCGGGCCGCCGGCGTGGCAGCGCCTGGGTGACGTCCTCGGCCGGCTCCGGTCGGGGCCCCCCGTACGTTGGTGGTGGCGCGGCCGGCTCGGCAGCGGGGGCCCGGAGGTCCCGGGTGGCGTCCTGGTCGGGCCCGCGCGGCGGCAACACCTGCGTGGCCTCGCCCCCGGGCGCCGCGAAGGCCCGGGTCACCTCACCGCCGGACACGGTGAAGGCCCGGGTCGGCTCCCCCTCGGGGACCGCGAAGGCCCGGGTCGGCTCGCTCCCAGACACGGTGAAGGCCCGGGTCGGCTCCCCGTCGGTCGGGGCGCTCGGGATCGGGCGGGTCGGCTCCTCCGGCACCGGCTCCCCGAGCGGCCGGCGGCGGGGGAACGGCTGGCTGCCGGGGGCGATGCGGGGC
>NZ_JBPQTK010000060.1:0-34765 GCF_051386315.1 Micromonospora sp. URMC 107 | reverse complement strand
CTGACCCTGCTGGTCGACGGCTCGCTCGCCGACCGGCTGCGCAAGCGGGACGCCCCGATCGTGGTCACCCCGCACGAGCCGGGGCTGGTCGGCCGCCTCGACGGGGTGCCGGTGGCCGCCCGCGACCAGGCCAACCGGTTGCTGCTCGGGGCCCGGCGGGCGGAGCTGCTGGCCGCGCGGCGACGGCTGCTGGAGCGGGTGCCGCGCGGGCCGGTCGAGCTGGCCGGGCTGTCGCGCGTCGGGAGGTCGCTGGCGGGGCTGGACGCGCTGGCCGCCCGCCTGACCGGCGACGAGCAGCCCCGGGCCTACCTGCTGGGGCTGGGCACGGCCGGCGAGGGGCGGGCGGTGGTGGCGCTGGGCAACCCCGACCGGTCGACCCGGGTGCTGACCTACGTGCCGGGGATGACCGCCGGCCTCCACGACGTGCCCGGCGAGCTGGGCCGGGCGGCCCGGGTGCTGTCCCGCTGCGGCGCGCTCGCCCCCGAGGAGGAGGCCGCCGCCGTGCTGTGGCTGGACTACGACGCCCCCGACTTCCTGCACGAGGCGGCGTGGCCGGGCCAGGCCCGCGACGCCGGCCCGGCGCTGCACCGGTTCCAGGAGGGGCTGCGGGCGACCCACGACGACCCGCCGGGCCGGCAGACCGTGCTGGGCCACAGCTACGGCTCGCTGGTGGTCGGCACGGCCGCCCGCGACCACGGGCTGGCCGCCGACGCGCTGGTCTTCGTCGGCTCGCCCGGGGTGGGGGTCGCGCACGCGGGCGAGCTGGGCCTGCCGCCCGGGCAGGTCTGGGCGAGCACCGCGCCGGACGACGTCATCCGGTGGGCCCGGCCGCCGGACGAGCTGGCCCGCCGGGCCCTGCTGAACGCGTCGCCGGTCGGCCCGGCGATCGGGACGCTGCTCGGCGCGCCGGAGCGCGAGCTGTGGTTCGGGCAGGACCCGTCCCACCCGGGCTTCGGCGGGCGTACGTTCCCCAGCGGCCGGCACGGGCACACCGGCTACTGGGCGGCCGACAACCCGGCCCTCGACGGGATGGCCCGGGTGGTGCTCGGGCGCTGACCCCGGACGCGGCGGGCCCCGCCCACCGGCGCGGTGGACGGGGCCCGGCACGGGGCGGTACGGCTACTCGACCGTGACCGACTTGGCCAGGTTGCGGGGCTGGTCCACGTCGTGCCCCCGGGCGGCGGCGATCTCCGCCGCCAGCACCTGCAACGGCACGGTGGTGACCAGCGGCGCGAGCAGCGTCGGCGTACGCGGGACGTAGATCAGGTGGTCGGCGTAGCGGACGACCGCCTCGTCGCCTTCCTCCGCGATCACGATGGTCCGGGCGCCGCGCGCCCGCACCTCCTGGATGTTGGAGACCACCTTGTCGTGCAGCATGCCCCGGCCGACCGGCGAGGGCACGATGCAGATCACCGGGGTGCCCTTGTCGATCAGCGCGATCGGGCCGTGCTTCAGCTCGCCGGCGGCGAAGCCCTCGGCGTGCATGTACGCCAGCTCCTTGAGCTTGAGGGCGCCCTCCAGGGCCACCGGGTAGCCCACGTGCCGGCCGATGAAGAGCACGGTCGGCTCGGCCTTCAGGTCGCGGGCCAGCTCGCGGACGGGCTCGATCCGGTCCAGCAGCTCGCGCAGCTTGCCCGGCATCTCCTGGAGCTGGGCGACCACGGCGGCCACCTCGTCGGCGAACTTGATGCCACGCACCTGGGCCAGGTGCAGGCCGATCAGGTAGCAGGCGACGAGCTGGGTGAGGAACGCCTTGGTGGACGCGACGGCGATCTCCGGCCCGCCGTGGGTGTAGAGGACCGCGTCGGACTCCCGGGGGATGGTGGAGCCGTTGGTGTTGCAGATGGCCAGGACGCGGGCCTTCTGCTCCTTGGCGTGCCGCAGCGCCATCAGGGTGTCCATCGTCTCGCCGGACTGCGAGATCACGACGATCAGCGTGGACCGGTCGAGGACCGGGTCGCGGTAGCGGAACTCGCTGGCGAGTTCCACCTCGCACGGGATCCGGGTCCAGTGCTCGATGGCGTACTTGGCGACCAGGCCGGAGTGGTAGGCGGTGCCGCAGGCGACGATGAAGATCTTGTCGACGTCGCGCAGGTCCTGGTCGCTGAGGCGGACCTCGTCGAGCATGATCTCGCCGGAGTCGGTGAGCCGGCCGAGCAGCGTGTCCGCGATGGCCTGCGGCTGCTCCTCGATCTCCTTGAGCATGAACCAGTCGTAGCCGCCCTTCTCGGCGGCGGAGGAGTCCCAGTCGATGTGGAAGTCCTTGCCGCTGGCGGGCTGGCCGGCGAAGTCGGTGATCTCGATGGTGTCGCCGGTGATCAGGACGATCTGGTCCTGGCCCAGCTCCACCGCCTCCCGGGTGTGCTCGATGAACGCGGCCACGTCGCTGGCGAGGTAGTTCTCCCCCTCGCCCCGACCGACCACCAGCGGCGAGTTGCGCCGGGCGCCGACGACCGCGCCGGGCACCGCGGCGTCGACGGCGAGCAGCGTGAACGCGCCCTCCAGCCGCTGGCAGACCACCCGCATGCCGGCGGCGAGCAGCTGCGGCCCGTCGGGGTGGCCGGCGGCGCGCAGGTCGGCCAGCGCGGCGGAGAGCAGGTGCGCCGCGCACTCGGTGTCGGTGTCGCTGGTGAACTGGACGCCGTCGGCCTCCAGCTCGGCGCGCAGCTTCGCGAAGTTCTCGATGATGCCGTTGTGGATCACGGCGACGCGGCCGTCGGGGGCCAGGTGCGGGTGGGCGTTGCGGTCGGTCGGACCGCCGTGGGTGGCCCAGCGGGTGTGCCCGATGCCGGTGGTGCCGTCCCCGATGCCGATCGGGCTGGCCGCGCAGGACGTGGGATCCTCGGCGGCCCGCTCGGAGAGCACCTTCTCCAGGTTGGCCAGCTTGCCGGCCTTCTTCTCGGTCAACAGCTGGCCGTCGCAGACGATGGCGACGCCGGCCGAGTCGTAGCCGCGGTACTCCAGCCGCCGCAGTCCGTCGAGCACGATGCCGAGCGCCGGGCGCGCGCCGGCGTAACCCACGATTCCACACATGTCCCGCAGCCTAGCCTAGTTCCACTCATCGCGCGTGCGCGAAAGCCGGGTAAACGATCACCCAACTTGAGCGATCGGAGGGGAAGCGACACCCTCCGTGACATAACTCCGCCGGGCGGACGGGACGCCGGCGACGGTTCCGGGCGCTCGGGCGGCGGCCCCGGCAGGGGTTGAAGCCGCGCCGGGAGTCCGTAGGCTGGCGGCGTGACGACCACCGCCGACGTCGACCCGCTGGTGGCCCGGATGCGCCCGTTCGGGACGACCATCTTCGCCGAGATGTCCGCCCTCGCCGTGCGCACCGGCGCGGTCAACCTCGGCCAGGGCTTCCCGGACACCGACGGGCCGCCCGAGATGCTGGCCGCCGCCGCGGAGGCGCTGCGCACCGGGCAGAACCAGTACCCACCGGGTCCGGGCGTCCCGGCGTTGCGCGCGGCGGTGGCCGCGCACCAGCGCCGGTTCTGGGGGCTGGAGTACGACCCCGACGGCGAGATCGTGGTGACGGCGGGCGCCACCGAGGCGATCGCCGCCGCGATCCTCGGGCTCTGCGAGCCGGGCGACGAGGTGGTCTGCTTCGAGCCGTACTACGACTCGTACGCCGCCTCGATCGCGCTGGCCGGCGCGGTCCGACGCCCGGTCACGCTGCGTCCCGCCGCCGACGGCCGGTACGCCTTCGACCCGGCCGCCCTGCGCGCCGCGTTCGGCCCGCGCACCCGGCTGGTGCTGCTGAACTCGCCGCACAACCCCACCGGCAAGGTGTTCACCCCCGACGAGCTGGCCCTGGTCGCCGAGCTGTGCCGGGAGCACGGCGCGTACGCGGTGACCGACGAGGTGTACGAGCACCTGGTCTTCACCGACGCGTCCACCCCGCACGTGCCGCTGGCCACGCTGCCCGGAATGCGCGAGCGGACGCTGCGCATCTCGTCGGCCGGCAAGACGTTCTCCTGCACGGGCTGGAAGGTCGGCTGGGTGAGCGGGCCGGCGGCGCTGGTGTCGGCGGTGCTGCGGGTGAAGCAGTTCCTCACCTTCGTCAACGCCGCGCCCCTCCAGCCGGCGGTCGCGGTGGCGCTGGCCCTGCCGGACGACTACTTCGCCGACTTCCGCGCCGGCATGCAGGCCCGCCGGGACCAGCTCGTCGGCGGGCTCACCGACGCCGGGTTCCAGGTGCTCCCGCCGGAGGGCACGTACTTCGTCACCGCCGACGTCACCAGCCTGGGCGGGCGGGACGGGGTGGAGTTCTGCCGGTCCCTGCCCGAGCGGTGCGGGGTGGTGGCCGTGCCGACGCAGGTCTTCTACGACGACGCCGAGGCCGGCCGGCACCTGATCCGCTTCGCCTTCTGCAAGCGCCCCGAGGTGCTGACCGAGGCCGTCACCCGGCTGCGCCGGCTGACGGACGCGCGGTGACCGGCGCGTACGCCTGACCGTCAGCCGGCCGCCCGGGCCGGGCCGGGCCCCCGCTCCCCCGGTGCCCCCTCGGAGCGGGGCGCCCGGAGCCGGGCGAGCACCGCGCCGCCGTCGGCGAGCAGCACCCCCTCGGCGTCGTCGACGAAGGCCAGGTCGGCCTCGACGTGCCGGCTCGCCGCCGAGAGCAGCAGGCCGACGACCGGGTCGCCGGCCCGGCGGCGCAGCCCGTCGAGGTTGCGCAGCTCCCGCATCAGGTGACCGCGCTGGTTGCCGAGCACCGTCCGCACCGTGGCCGGCTCGCCGGCGCGGGCCGCGGCGGTCACCTTGAGGAAGAAGTCGTCCCGGAACCCGCCGCTGCGCGGGCTGGGCTCGGCGAGCCAGCGGTCCAGCTCGGCCCGGCCGTCCGGGGTGATCTCGTAGACGACCCGGTCGGGCTTGACCGGCTGGGGCTGCCGTTCGGCGACCACCAGACCGTCCCGGGAGAGCCGGTCGAGGATCTGGTAGAGGTGCCCGATGTTGAGCGGTCCCCACTGCGGGCCCACCGCCTCCTCGAAGGCGCCCTTCAGCTCGTAGCCGTAGCTGGGGCCGCCGGCCAGCAGGGCCAGGACCGCGTGCTGTATCGCCACCGTCTCCTCCGATCCGGCCCGGGCTCGCGCCGACGGGGCCTTGCATTGTCACAATGTATCGCGCACAGTGTGCTCAGCACACGGGGAGGCGCGACATGCTCGACATCATCTGGAAGCAACTTCGCGGCCGTGCGGGACGGTCGGTGGCGCTGCTGCTCGGCGTGCTGGTGGCGACCACCGGATTCGTCGTCCTGACCGGCGCCACCACCACCTCCCGGCTCGACGTCACCGGCGCCGTCGAGCGGAACACCGAGGCCGCCTACGACATCCTGGTCCGCCCGAAGGGCGCGCGCACCCCGCTGGAGACCGAGCGCCGGCTGGTCCAGCCCAACTACCTCTCCGGCCTCTTCGGCGGCATCACCACCGCGCAGTACGACCAGGTGAAGGCAGTCGCCGGGGTGGACGTCGCCGCCCCCATCGCCATGCTCGGCTACTCCACCGCCCCGGTGCCCACCCCGCTGGACCTGACCGGGGCGGTCGACCGGTCGCTCGACCGGCAGGTCATCCGCGTCGACCCCCGGTTCGTCGCCGAGCGCGGGCTCTCCGGCACGCCGGGCCGACCCCGCTTCGTGTACGTCACCACCCACCCGTTGATCTACCCCCGCATCGACCTGCGCCATACCAGCGACGCCACCATGTACACCGACGGGCGCTCCTATCCGTGGTCCGACACGTGCGGGCCCGCGCCCCGCGAGATGCTGCCCGACGGCCGCACCCGGGCCGTCTGCGACCCCCGGCACACCCTGGGCAGCCCGGGCGCGTACTCGGAGCGCGAGGAGTGGTCGCTGGTGGCCGTACGGCTGCTCCCCGACGGCCGGTTCGAGGCCGGAGCGGGCGTCCTCGCCGGCGGCGGGTCGGGCCCCTCGTCCACCTCGGACCGGCTGCGGATCGCGGTCCACCTGACGGTGCCGCTCCTGCTCGCCGCCGTGGACCCGGCCGCCGAGGACCGCCTCGTGGGCCTCGGCGGCGCGGTGGTCGACGGGCGGGCACTGGGCCCGGACGACACGGCGACCGCCAGGCGGGCGGGCTCCGGGGAGATCCTCACCGTGCCGGTGCTCGCGACCAGCAGCCCTTTCGTCGACGAGGAACTGCGTGCCAGCTTCACGCGGCTGCCCGCGGCCCGTCCGGCCGGTGTCGACCTCATCGAGCTGGAACGGGCCCTGGGGCGCGGTCCCGCGCTCCCCGCCGGCGACGCCCGCCACGACGTCGCCGCCGGCTGGCGCACCTGGCTCTCCACCGGCCTCTCCCCGACCGGCTGCTGCTTCGGCCAGCTCCAGACGATGGTGCAGGCCGGGCCGACGCGCTACGACCGGCTGCCCGACGGCACGCTGCGGGTCGACGCGCTGCCGGCGGCCGATCCGGCGGTGTACGGCGACCGGTTCACGTACAACCCCTTCCCGCGTCCCTGGCTGGCCGAGGACACGGGGGCGCGGTCGCTGCGCAAGGTCCCGCTGAAGAAGGACAGGTCGGGCAACCCGTACCGGGGCTGGCGGGCCGTGGGGGTCTTCGACCCGGCGAAGCTGACCGGCTTCAGCGACCTCGGGCGGGTGCCGCTGGAGACGTACGAGCCACCGTCGGCGCAGGGCGCGGACGCCCGCAGCCGCGACGCCCTGGGCGGCCGTCCGCTGGAGCCGGGCGGCAACCCGGCCGGGCACCTCTCGGCCCCGCCGCTGCTGCTGACCAGCCTCGACAGCGTGCCGAAGCTGCTGGCGGGCGGCGGCAGTCCGCAGCTTGCCGCCCCGATCAGCGCGATCCGGGTCCGGGTCGCCGACGTGGGCGGATACAACGACCGGGCCGCCGAGCAGGTCCGCCTGGTCGCCGAGCGGATCGCCCAGGTCACCGGGCTCGACGTCGACATCACGCTCGGCTCGTCGCCCACCCCGCAGGCCGTGGAGCTGCCCGCCGGGTCGTTCGGCCGGCCGGCGCTGCGACTGGCCGAGAACTGGTCGGCGCTCGGGGTCGCCTCGGTGATCACCAAGGCGGTGGACCGCAAGAGCGTCGCGCTCTTCGTGCTGGTGCTGGTGGTCTGTGCGCTCTTCCTCGGCAACGCGGTCGCCGCCGCCGTCCGGGACCGCCGGTCCGAGCTGGCGGTGCTCGCCTGCCTGGGCTGGCCGGCCCGGCGGATCGGCGCGCTGATCCTCGGCGAGGTCGCCGCCCTCGGGCTGGCCGCCGGGCTGCTCGCCCTGGCGCTGGCGGTCCCGCTCGGGGTCGCGCTCGGCATCGACGTCGGATGGCGACGGGCGCTGCTGGCCGTACCCGTGGCCCTGCTGCTGGCGCTGGTCGCGGGCCTGACGCCGGCCCTGCGGGCCGCGCGCGCCCACCCGGCCGCCGCGCTGCGCCCGGCGGTGGCGACGGCCCGCTGGGTACGCCGGCCGCGCACCCTGGCCGGGCTGGCCCTGGCCAACCTGGCCCGCACGCCCGGGCGCACCCTGCTCGGGGCCGGCGCGCTGGCCATCGGGGTGGCCGCGCTGACCCTGGTCGCCGCCGCCGGGTACGCCTTCCGCGGCGCCATCGTCGGCAGCCTGCTCGGCGACACGGTGTCGCTGAGCGTGCGGGGCGCGGACACCATGGCCGCCGTCGCGACGGTGCTGCTCGGCGCCGCCGCGGTCGCCGACGTGCTCTACCTGAACATCCGGGACCGGGCCGCCGAGCTGGCCACCCTGCGCGCGGTCGGCTGGAGCGACGCCGCGCTGGGCCGCCTGATCGCCTACGAGGGGCTGGCCCTCGGAGTGCTCGGCGCGGTCACCGGCGCCGGCCTCGGCCTGGCCGGGGCGGCCTGGCTGGTCGGCGCCCTGCCCGGCACGTTGGTCACGGTCGCCGCGCTGGTGGCGGTGGCCGGGGTCCTGGTCACCTCGATGGCCGCCCTGGTCCCGGCCGCGCTGCTACGCCGGCTGCCGACCGCACGACTGCTCGCGGAGGAGTGACGATGGAGACGACGACGGTGGGCAGCACGGTCCGGGTCGCCGGGCTGGCCCGACGGTTCGGTGCCGGCCCGCAGCAGGTGACCGCGGTCGACGACGTGTCCCTGGAGATTCCGGCAGGGGCGGTGGTGGCGCTGACCGGGCCCAGCGGCTCCGGGAAGTCGACGCTGCTGCACATGATCGGGGCGATCGAGCAGGTCGACGCCGGCACGATCACCGTGGACGAGCTGGAGATCACCGGGCTCGGCCGGTCCGCCCTGACGCGGTACCGGCAGCGGGTGGGCTTCGTCTTCCAGCGCTACCACCTGCTGCCCGCGCTGACCGTGCTGGACAACGTGATCGCGCCGGTGCTGCCCCGCCGGGGGCGGGCCGACCACGCCGCCCGGGCCCGGGAACTGCTCGACGCGGTGGGCCTGGCCGGGCGGGAGCGGGCCCTGCCGGCCCAGCTCTCCGGCGGCCAGCAGCAGCGGGTCGCGATCGCCCGGGCGCTGATGGGCTCCCCCGGGTTGCTGCTCGCCGACGAGCCGACCGGCAACCTCGACTCGGCCACCGGCGGTCAGATCCTCGACCTGCTGCTGGACCTGCGCGACCGGCACGGCATGACGATCCTGCTCGCCACCCACGAGCGGGCGATAGCGGCCCGGTGCGACCGGCTGATCCGCCTCGGCGACGGGCGGATCATCGAGGACGTGGACCTCACCGACGGCGAGGACCCGGCGGCCACCTTCCAGCGCGCCGCCGGCCTGCGCCTGTAGGGGCCTTTCCGGACGGGGACGAGGCCGGCCCCTCCTCGGCGCACGTCCACGCCGGATCGCCGCCGAGGTTCCGACCGCGCCCGCCCGGCTGCCCGGGCTGAGGAAAGGCGTCGGCCCGGGCCCGCCGGTGACGGGTCCGGGCCGACGAGGAAGGTCAGGCGGTCGGGCTGGCGGTGCGGACCTGCTCGGCGATCCGCTCGGCGACGCTGCGGGCGGTCTGCTCGGTGGCGGCCTCGACCATCACCCGGACCAGGGGCTCGGTGCCGGACGGGCGCAGCAGCACCCGGCCGGTCTCCCCCAGTTCCGCCTCGGCCCGCTCGACCTCGGCCCGGACGGCGGGCGCGGCCGCGCCGACCGTGCGGTCGCCGACGGGGACGTTGATCAGCACCTGCGGCAGCCTGGTCACCACGGCGGCCAGCTCCGCGAGGGACCTCCCGGTGGCGGCGATCCGGGACATCAGGTGCAGCCCGGTCAGCACGCCGTCGCCGGTGGTGGCGTACGCGGGCATCACGATGTGCCCGCTCTGCTCGCCGCCGAGCGCCAGCCCGGACGCGCGCAGCTCCTCCAGCACGTACCGGTCGCCGACCTTGGTCTCCAGGAGCCGGATGCCCTGCGCGGACATGGCCAGCCGCAGGCCGAGGTTGCTCATCACGGTGGCGACCAGGGTGTCGTCGGTGAGGGTGCCGGCGTCCCGCATGGCGAGCGCGAGGATGGCCATCACCTGGTCGCCGTCGACCTCGTCGCCGTCGGCGGTCACCGCGACGCAGCGGTCGGCGTCGCCGTCGTGGGCGATGCCCAGGTGCGCGCCGTGCTCCACCACGGCGGCCCGCAGGGCCTCGATGTGGTTGGAGCCGCACTCGTCGTTGATGTTGAGGCCGTCCGGCTCGGCGTAGATGGCGACGACCTCGGCCCCGGCCTCCCGGTACGCCACCGGCGCCACCTCGGCCGCCGCGCCGTTGGCGCAGTCGACCACGACCTTGAGCCCGTCGAGGCGGTGCGGCACGGTGCCGATCAGGTGCTGCACGTAGTGGTCCGCGCCGTCGAGCAGGTCGTGCACCCGGCCGACGCCGGCGCCGACCGGCCGCTTCCAGGCGGTGGTGGCGTTCGCCTCGACGGCCGCCTCGATCCGCATCTCGATCTCGTCCGGCAGCTTGTGCCCGCCGGCGGCGAAGAGCTTGATCCCGTTGTCGGGCATCGGGTTGTGCGAGGCGGAGAGCATCACGCCGAGGTCGGCCTTGGCCTCGGCGGTGAGGAACGCCACGGCCGGGGTGGGCAGCACGCCCACCCGGACCACGTTGGCGCCGGCGCTGGTGAGCCCGGCGACCACGGCGGCCTCCAGCATCTCGCCGCTGGCCCGGGTGTCCCGCCCGACCACGGCCAGCGGGGGATGGCTCCGGTCCGACTCGGCGAGTGTGTGCGCGGCGGCGACCGCCACCGCCAGCGCCAACTCAGGCGTGAGATCCGCGTTCGCCCGCCCGCGTACGCCGTCCGTGCCGAACAACCGGCCCATACCCGCCAACCTCCGATGAAACGGTCCAGGAAAGGCGAACGGCCGGGCCACCTCCCGTCGAGGGGAGGTGAACCCGGCCGTCCGTCAGAAGTACAACGTGCAGCTGTTGATCAGCGCTTCGAGTACTGGGGAGCCTTACGGGCCTTCTTGAGGCCGTACTTCTTGCTTTCCTTGACCCGGGCGTCCCGGGTGAGGAAGCCGGCCTTCTTCAGCGCCGGACGGTCGTCCGGCTCGCTGACGATCAGGGCCCGGGCGATGGCCAGCCGGAGCGCGCCGGCCTGACCGGTGGTGCCGCCGCCACGCAGGTTGGCGATGACGTCGAAGGCTTCCGGCTTCTCGGCGGTGACCAGCGGGTCCTTGATCAGCTGCTGGTGCACCTTGCTCGGGAAGTAGGCCTCAAGGTCACGGCCGTTGCACGTGATCTTGCCGCTGCCGGGGACGATGCGCACCCGGACGATGGCCTCCTTGCGCCGACCCACGGTCTGGATCGGGCGGTCACCACGCGGCGCGCGGGCGACGGGCGCCGGCGCCTCGGTGGCCTCCTCGGGGGCAACCTCGGTCTCGGTGATGTCGGTCATGCTGTTTCCTTCGCCCGCGCTCACTGCGCGATCTGCTTGATCTCGAACGGCACCGGCTGCTGCGCGCCGTGCGGGTGCTCGGCACCGGCGTAGACCTTCAGCTTCTTGATGAGCTGACGGCCGAGCTTGTTGTGCGGGAGCATGCCCTTGACGGCCAGCTCGATGGCCCGCTCGGGACGCTTGGTCAGCAGCTCGTCGTAGCCGACCTGCTTCAGGCCACCCGGGTAGCCGGAGTGGCGGTAGGCGATCTTGGTCTGGCGCTTGTTGCCGGTCAGCGCGACCTTGCCCGCGTTCACGATGACGACGAAGTCGCCCGTGTCGACGTGCGGCGCGAAAGTCGGCTTGTGCTTGCCGCGCAGCAGCGTGGCGGCGTGGGTGGCCAGGCGGCCCAGCACGACATCAGAGGCGTCGATGACGTGCCACTGACGCTCGATCTCACCCGGCTTCGGGCTGTACGTACGCACAGGTATACCTTGTCTCGTCGTCGGTCTGGGGTCGCGCGCCGAGGTTACCGGGCGCGCACGAACGACCAAGCGTACCTCAGGCGGCACGCCTCTGGATGTCGTACAACAGCAGGCAACGATACCCGCCGCCCCGTCGGCAGGTCAAAACGGGGTACCGCCCCCACCTGGCCCCCGAGGATACCTGGCGGGGCTCACACCCCGGCCAGCCGGCGCGGGCCCGGGCGCAGGTAGACCAGCCAGGTCACCCCGAAACAGACCGCGTACGCGGCGATGAAGGCGACGTACGCCGCGTCCGCGCTGCCCCCGGTCAGGAACGACTGCCGGAAGGCGATGTTCACCAGCACCCCGCCGGAGGCCCCGACCGCCCCGGCGATGCCGATCAGCGAGCCGGTCATCCGACCGGCCCAGCGCTGCGCCGCGGCCGCCTCCCGCCGGCCGGCGTCCACCTCGGCCGTCGCCCGCGCCCGGAAGATCGCCGGGATCATCTTGTACGTCGAGCCGTTGCCGATCCCGGAGAAGACGAAGAGCGACAGGAAGCCGAGCAGGTAGAGCCCGAACGACCGCTCCCGGGCGGCGAAGAGCACCAGCGAGGCGCCGGCCGCCATCGCGACGAAGTTCCAGAAGGTCACCCGGGCCCCGCCGAGGCGGTCGGCGAGGTGCCCGCCGACCGGCCGGACCAGCGAGCCGGTCAGCGGGCCGAGGAAGGTGAGCCAGGCGGCGTCGACCGGGGTCGGGAAGCGCTCGGCGAACTGGAGCTGGAGCACCTGGCCGAAGGCGAAGCCGAAGCCGATGAAGGAGCCGAAGGTGCCGATGTAGAGCAGCGACATGACCCAGGTGTGCGGATCGCGGGCGGCCTCGCGCAGCGCGCCGGGTTCGTTGCGCGCCCCGGGGATGTCGTCCAGCCCGCGCGCCGCGGCGAACGCGGCCAGCACGATCAGCGGCAGGTAGACGGCCGGCACCAGGCGGGGGTACGCGGCGCCCGCGGTCGCCAGCACCGCCAGGCCGACCAGTTGCACGGCCGGCACGCCGAGGTTGCCGCCGCCCGCGTTGAGCCCGAGCGCCCGCCCCTTGAGCCGAGACGGGTAGAAGAGGTTGATGTTCGCCATCGAGGAGGCGAAGTTGCCCCCGCCGACGCCGGTCAGGCAGGCCAGCACCATCAGGGTCGAATAGGAGACGCCGGGCTCCAGCAGCACCGTCATCGGCACGGCCGGCACGAGCAGCAGCAACGCGCTGACGATCGTCCAGGTCCGTCCGCCGAAGCGGGCCACGGCCAGCGTGTACGGCAGTCGCAGCGCCGCCCCGAGGGCGGCCGGCACGGCGGTGAGCAGGAACTTCCCCGCCGGGTCGATGCCGTACTCGGGGCCGAGGAAGAGCACCGTCACCGACCAGAGGCTCCACACGGAGAAGCCCACGTGCTCGGCGAAGATCGAGACCCAGAGGTTGCGCCGGGCGACCGACGCCCCCGTCGTACGCCAGAACTCGGGGTCCTCGGGCCGCCAGTCGTCGACGCGGTGCCGGCGACCGGCGGCGACCGGCGGGGCGGCCTGGGTCGGGGGTGTGGTGGGGGCCAGTGTGCTCACGGCGACTCCTCCTCGTCGGTGCGACCTGGAGGAACGCTAGGAACCGGGGGTTACCCCACGGTGCCCGTCGCGGGTCGGGCCGGAAACGGAGACCGCACCGCGGGCGGATGCCGCCGGTGAGATGTCAGAGCTGTTGCAGGATGCGCAGCGCCCGGCCGACCCGGAGCATGGTCTCGGTGTCGGCGACGTCCACGCACTCGGTGAACCACTTCTTCATCGGCGAGGAGATCCGGTCGGGCATCACCACGTAGGGGCCCATCGGCACGGCCAGGGGCGAGTCGCGCAGCAGCGCCTCCTCGACCACCTCGGCCACGATCACGATCGGCACGTCGGTGGAGTTGTAGACGTCGGAGCTGATCACCAGCCCGAGCCGTTCCCGGGCGCCGTCGATGCGCCAGACCTCGCCCCTACGCAGCACGCGGGCGTCCGCCGAAGAGCACGTCGTCGACCATGCCCACCTCGCGGGCGTCCGCGAGGGCGGCGGCTTCGAGGTCGAGCCCGGCCCGGCCGACGGCGGCGGCGTGCGCGGTGAAGACCTCGCGCAGCGCCTTCTCCCGCGCCGCCTGGTCCATCCACGCCGACAGGGAGAGTCCTTCGCGTTTGGCGAACCGCCGGGCCTCCTCGATCGTCTCGTCGGAGAACGACAGGGTCACCTTGGCAGTCATGCCAGGCAGACTACCCATCGGTATGACCGGCAGTCATCCCGTCGGGGGCGGCTATTCGCGCCGGCCGCCGAACACGGCAAACCGCCACTGCTTGAAGAAGCAGTCGACGTCGACCAGACCCGCCTCGGCCAGCCAGCGGCACTGCGCGGCGACCGGGGCCGGCCGGTCGTACGCCATCCGGCCCTCGGCGGCGGCGATCTCGTCGGCGTCGGAGCCCAGCGCGGCCACCTGCGCCAGCCACACCTCGTGGTAGCGGCGGTCCAGCGCCGGGGTGGGGCCGGCGACCTGCTCGGCGTTGACGAAGACGCCGCCGGGCGCCAGCGCCGCGGGCACCCGCCGGTAGAGCTCGCGCTTGCCGGCGTCGTCGAGGTGGTGCACGGCCAGGGCGCTGACCACCGCGTCGTAGCGGCCGGCCGGCAGCGGGTCGGCCAGGTCGGCCAGGGCCGTCCGGTGCGCCACCCCGCGGGCGCGCAGGTGGTCGGCGGCGACGGCGAGCATGGCCGGCGCGGCGTCGACCAGGGTCAGCCGGGCCTCCGGCACCGCCGCGGCGAGCAGCAGCGACAGCAGCCCGGTGCCCGCGCCCAGGTCCAGCACCTCGGGGGTACGCCCCGCGGCGAGCGCGGCCCGCAGCGGCGGCGCGGCCACCTCGACGGCGGTGCCGTAGAAGGCGTCGAAGCAGGGCACCAGGCGCCGGCGGGCCTCGTCGTAGCTGCCGGCCACCGCGTCGAAGACCTCGGCCACGTCCATCCGCGCCTCCCAAATATCAAGACGGATTTCCCACATTGTAAACGTCGCGAGTCGGCCCGGTGCCCCCGTGCGGTGTGAGCGGCTCTTGACAGGACCGAAACAAACGGGACCCGGACCGGAAACCGCTCCCCGGCACGCTTTGCCGACATGACAGACGGTGCACACGCGGCGACCGGACCGGGGCCGGCGCCCCGGGAGGTGGCGACGCACTGCCCGTACTGCGCCCTCCAGTGCGGGATGACGCTGCGCGAGGATTCCGCCCGGGTGACGGTGCTCCCCCGGCAGTTCCCCACCAACCGCGGCGGCCTCTGCCAGAAGGGCTGGACGGCCGCCGAACTGCTCGACCACCCCGAGCGGCTGACCACCCCGCTGCTGCGGGACCCGGTCGGCGGCGAGCTGCGCCCGGCGAGCTGGGACGCCGCCCTCGACCGGATCGTCACCGCCCTGCGCACCGTCCAGGCGGGACACGGGCGGGACGCGGTGGCCGTCTTCGGCGGTGGTGGGCTCACCAACGAGAAGGCGTACGCGCTGGGGAAGTTCGCCCGGGTGGCGCTGCGCACGAGGCACATCGACTACAACGGACGGTTCTGCATGTCCTCGGCGGCGGCGGCCGGTACGCGCGCCTTCGGCATCGACCGGGGCCTGCCGTTCCCGCTGGCCGACCTGGGCCGGGCCGACACGCTGCTGCTGGTCGGCGCGAACCCGGCGGAGACCATGCCCCCGCTGGTGCGCTGGCTGACCGAGCAGCGCGAGCGCGGCGGCCGGCTGATCGTGGTCGACCCCCGGGTCACCGCCACCGCCCGCCAGGCCGACCTGCACCTGCAACCCCTGCCCGGCACCGACCTGGCGGTGGCGAACGCGCTGCTGCACGTCGCGCTCACCGAGGGCTGGGTCGACCGGGACTACGTGGCCGACCGCACCACCGGGTTCGAGGCGGTCCGCCGCACCGTCGCCGGCTGGTGGCCGGCCCGCGCCGAGGCGCTCTCCGGGGTGCCGGTGGCCGACCTGGAGGCGACCGCCCGGGCCCTCGGCACCGCCGAGCGCGTGATCATCCTGACCGCGCGCGGCGCCGAGCAGCACGCCAAGGGCGTCGACACGGTCACCGCCTTCGTCAACCTGGCGCTCGCCCTCGGGCTGCCCGGTCGCCCCGGCTCCGGCTACGGCTGCCTCACCGGGCAGGGCAACGGGCAGGGCGGACGCGAGCACGGGCAGAAGGCCGACCAGCTCCCCGGCTACCGCAGGATCGACGACCCGGCCGCCCGGGAGCACGTCGCCGGGGTCTGGGGGGTGCCGGCCGAGGAGCTGCCCGGGCCGGGCGTGCCGGCGTACCAGCTGCTGGATTCGCTGGGCACGCCCGCCGGGCCGAAGGCGCTGCTGGTCTTCGGCTCGAATCCGGTGGTCTCCGCGCCCCGCGCCGCCCGGATCGAGCGCCGGCTGCGCGAGGTCGACCTGCTCGTGGTCGCCGACTTCCTGCTCTCCGAGACGGCCGCGCTGGCGGACGTGGTGCTGCCCACCGCCCAGTGGGCCGAGGAGGACGGCACGATGACCAACCTGGAGGGCCGGGTGCTGCGCCGCCGCGCGCTGCGCCCACCGCCGCCCGGGGTCCGTACCGACCTGGAGGTCCTCGCCGGCCTGGCGGACCGGCTGGCCGCCGCCGACCGGTCCGGGGCCGCCGCCCCGGCGGGCCGGTTCCCCACCGACCCCCGGGTCGTCTTCGCCGAGCTGCGGCGCGCCTCGGCCGGCGGGACCGCGGACTACGCCGGGGTGAGCTGGGCGCGGATCGACGAGCGCGACGGCGTGTTCTGGCCGTGCCCGGCCGAGGACGGCCCGGACACCCCCCGGCTCTTCGCCGACCGCTTCGCCACCCCCGACGGGCGGGCCCGGTTCCACGCCGTGGAGCACCGGCCGGCGGCCGAGGAGGTGTGCGCCGAGTACCCGCTGCACTTCACCACCGGCCGGGTGCTCGCGCAGTACCAGTCGGGCACCCAGACCCGCCGGGTCGCCGCGCTGCGCCGGGCCGCCCCCGACGCGTTCGTCGAGCTGCACCCCGACCTGGCCGGGCGGCTCGGCATCGGCGACGGCGAGCCGGTGCGGGTGGTCTCCCGCCGTGGAGAGCTGCGCGCGCCGGCCCGGCTCAGCACCGCCATCCGGCCGGACACCGTCTTCGCGCCGTTCCACTGGGGCGGCGCCGCGCGGGCCAACTCGGTCACCAACGACGCCGTCGACCCGGTCTCCGGGATGCCGGAGTTCAAGATCTGCGCCGTCCGGCTGGAGAGGGTGGAGCGACGATGAGCGAGCGGATCGTGGTCGTCGGCAACGGGATGGCCGGCTCCCGGCTGGCCGGCGAGCTGCACGCCCGGGGCGGGGACCGGAAGGTCACCGTGCTCGGCGCGGAGCCGCACCGGGCGTACAACCGGATCATGCTCTCCACCCTGCTGGCGGGCAGGATCGGCGAGCCGGACGTGGAGCTGGCCGAGGCCGCCGGGCAGGGCGTCGACCTGCGTACCGGGGTGACGGTCACCGCCATCGACCGCGCCGCCGGGACGGTCCACACCGACGACGGCGACCGCGTCGCGTACGACCACCTGGTGCTCGCCACCGGCAGCCGGGCCGTGGTGCCTCCGCTGCCCGGGCTGGACGGGCCCGAGCTGCCGGCGCGGGTGGCGCCCTTCCGCACCCTGGACGACTGCCGGCGGATCCTCGCCGTGGCCGACGGCGCGCGCAGCGCCCTGGTGCTCGGCGGCGGGCTGCTCGGCCTGGAGGCGGCCCGCGGGCTCGCCGCCCGGGGCCTCGACGTCGGGGTGGTGCACCCGGTGCCGTACCTGATGGAACGGCAGCTCGACCCGGCCGGCGCGGCCGTGCTGGCCGGCACGCTCGCCGGCCTCGGGGTGACCACCCACCTGGCCGTCGCGGCCACCGGGGTGGTCGCGGACGCCGACGGGGTACGCCTCGACCTGGCCGACGGCCGCTCGCTCACCGCCGACCTGCTGGTCCTCTCCTGCGGGGTACGCCCCGACACCGCCCTCGCCCGCGCGGCCGGGCTGGCCGTGGAGCGGGGCGTGCTGGTCGACGACCGGCTGCGCACCGGCGACCCGCGGATCTCGGCGATCGGCGACTGCGCCCAGCACGACGGCGCGCTCACCGGCCTGGTCGCCCCGGCCTGGGCGCAGGCCCGGGTGGTGGCGCAGCTGCTCACCGGCGAGGACGCCGGGGCCCGCTACCGGCCCCGGCCGGCGGTGACCCGGCTCAAGGCGGCCGGCATCGACCTCGCCGCCATGGGCGACCCGGGCGACGGCGGCAGCGGCACCGGCGAGGAGCTGACCTTCGCCGACCCGGCCCGGGGCACGTACGCGCGGCTGCGCATCCACGACGAGCGGCTGACCGCCGCGATCCTGCTCGGCGACAACCCGGCGGTCGGCACGGTCATCCAGCTCTTCGACCGGGGCCAGCCGGTGCCGGCCGACCGGCGCTCCCTGCTGCTCGGCCGGGCGTTCGGCGCGACGGCGGGCGCGCAGGCCGCGACGCCGGCGCTGATGCCGGACGCGGCGACCGTCTGCCAGTGCAACGACGTCAGCAAGGGAGCGCTGGTGAGCTGCTGGCGTTCCGGGGCCCGGACGGTCGACGCCGTGATCGCCGCGACCCGGGCCGGCACGGGGTGCGGCGGCTGCCGCGACGCGGTCGCCGGCATCGTCGACTGGCTGTCCGAAGTGGATTCAGTGGAGGTGGCGCCATGAGCGAGCGAGTCGGCAGGCTGGTCGTCGTCGGCAACGGCATGGTCGGGCAGCGCTTCGTCGACGCGCTGCGCGCCCGCGACCCCGAGGGGCGGTGGCGGGTCACCGTGCTCGCCGAGGAGACCCGCCCGGCGTACGACCGGGTGCGGCTCTCGGCGTTCTTCGACGGCGTCGGCGCCGAGGAGCTGAACCTGCACACCCCCGACGACGGGGTGGAGCTGCGCCTGGGCGAGCCGGCCACCGGAATCGACCGGGAGCGGCGGCTGGTGCGCACCGCGACCGGCGAGCACCCGTACGACGCCCTGGTGCTGGCCACCGGCTCGTACGCCTTCGTGCCGCCGGTGGACGGCGCGTCCCTGCCCGGGGTCTTCGTCTACCGGACGCTGGACGACCTGGAGGCGATCCGGGAGCACGCGCGGGGACGGCGCACCGGGGCGGTGGTCGGCGGCGGCCTGCTCGGGCTGGAGGCGGCGAACGCGCTGCGGCTGCTCGGGCTGGACACCAGCGTGGTGGAGTTCGCGCCCCGGCTGATGCCGGTGCAGGTGGACACGGCCGGCGGCGCGATGCTCCGCCGGTACGTCGACGAGCTGGGCGTCGCCACCCACCTGGGCGTCGCCACCACCGCCGTCCGGCCCGGCCCGGACGGCACGGTCGCCGGGCTGGAGCTGGCCGACGGGAGCGTGGTCGACGCCGAACTGGTGGTGGTCGCGGCCGGCATCCGGCCCCGCGACGAGCTGGCCCGGGCGGCCGGTCTCGCCCTGGGCCCGCGCGGCGGCGTACTGGTCGACGACGCCTGCCGGACCGCCGACGAGCGGATCTGGGCGGTCGGCGAGTGCGCGGCCGTCGACGGCACCTGCCACGGCCTGGTCGCCCCCGGGTACGCGATGGCCGAGGTCGTCGCCGACCGGCTGGTCGGTGGGGCGGCCACCTTCCCCGGCGCGGACACCGCCACCAAGCTCAAGCTGCTCGGCGTGGACGTGGCCTCGTTCGGCGACGCGCACGGCACCACGCCGGGCTGCCTCGACGTGACGTTCACCGACCCGGCCACCCGGGTCTACGCCAAGCTGGTCCTCTCCGACGACGCGCAGACCCTGCTCGGCGGGGTGCTGGTCGGCGACGCCGGCGCGTACCCGACGCTGCGGGCCAGCGTGGGCGGCCCGCTGCCCGCTCCCCCGCTGGCACTGCTCGCGCCCGCCGGCGCGGCGGGCGCGGGCGCCGGCGCGCTGCCCGCCGCCGCGCAGGTCTGCTCGTGCAACGCGGTGACCCGCGCCGACGTGGACGCCGCGATCGCCGGCGGCTGCGCGGACGTGCCGGCGCTGAAGGCGTGCACCCGGGCGGGCACCAGCTGCGGCTCCTGCGTGCCGATGCTCAAGCAGCTCCTCGACGCGGCCGGGGTGCGGCAGTCGACGGCGCTCTGCGAGCACTTCGACGCCAGCCGGCAGGAGCTGTTCGACATCGTCCGGGTGCGCGGCGTCCGCACCTTCTCGCAGCTCGTCGCCGAGCACGGCCGGGGGCGCGGCTGTGACATCTGCAAGCCGGTGGTCGCCTCGATCCTCGCCTCCCTCGGCACCGGCCACGTGCTGGACGGGGAGCAGGCGTCGTTGCAGGACACCAACGACCACTTCCTGGCCAACCTGCAACGCGACGGCAGCTACTCGGTGGTGCCCCGGATCCCCGGCGGCGAGATCACCCCGGAGAAGCTCATCGTGATCGGCGAGGTGGCCCGGGACTTCCAGCTCTACACGAAGATCACCGGTGGGCAGCGGATCGACCTGTTCGGGGCCCGGGTCGAGCAGCTGCCGCAGATCTGGCGCCGGCTGGTCGACGCCGGCT
The DNA here is from genome assembly GCF_051386315.1 of Micromonospora sp. URMC 107. Classification (NCBI taxonomy): domain Bacteria; kingdom Bacillati; phylum Actinomycetota; class Actinomycetes; order Micromonosporales; family Micromonosporaceae; genus Micromonospora; species Micromonospora sp. URMC 107. The sequence goes on along the minus strand of NZ_JBPQTK010000060.1, from coordinate 14,921 downwards.
TCGAGTCCGGCCACGCGTACGGCAAGGCGCTGCGCACGGTGAAGTCCTGCGTCGGCGAGACCTGGTGCCGGTACGGGGTGCAGGACTCGGTCGGGCTGGCCATCGCCCTGGAGCTGCGCTACCGGGGGCTGCGCGGCCCACACAAGATCAAGTCGGCGGTGTCGGGCTGCGCGCGCGAGTGCGCCGAGGCGCGCAGCAAGGACTTCGGCATCATCGCCACCGAGACCGGCTGGAACCTCTACGTCGGCGGCAACGGCGGCTTCCGGCCCCGGCACGCCGACCTCTTCGCCACCGACCTGTCCACCGAGGCGCTGGTCCGGCTGGTCGACAGGTTCCTGATGTACTACGTCCGCACCGCCGACCGCCTGCAACGCACCGCCGCCTGGATCGAGGCGATGGAGGGCGGGCTGGACCACCTCCGCGCGGTGATCGTGGACGACTCGCTCGGCCTGTGCGCCGAACTCGACGCCGCCATGGCCCGGCACGTCGCCTCGTACTCGGACGAGTGGCGCGACGTGCTGGAGGACCCGGTACGGCTGCGCCGGTTCGCCTCCTTCGTGAACGCCCCCGAGGTGCCCGACCCGTCCATCACGTTCGCGCGCGAACGGGGCCAGCCGGTCCCGGTGGGCCGGGCGCCGGCCGACGAGGGCCGGCAGCCCGTCGCGCTGGGCATGCCGGAGGTGCGGCGATGACCACCACGACGATGCCCACCACGACGGGCGCCTGGACGCCGGTCTGCCCGTTCGACCGGCTGGAGCCCGAGCGGGGCGTCGCCGCGCTCGTCGGCGGCGTGCAGGTGGCCCTGTTCCGCACCGCCGACGGGCTGTTCGCCATCGACAACCGCGACCCGGTCGCCGGGGCGTACGTGTTGTCGCGCGGGATCGTCGGCAGCCGGGGCGGGGTGCCGACGGTGGCCTCGCCGCTGCACAAGCAGGTGTACGACCTGCGCACCGGGGTCTGCCTGGACCTGCCCGGCGTCGCCGTGCCCCGGCACGACGTGCGCTGCCGGGACGGCCTGGTCGAGGTGCGGCTGCGACAGGAGGGGTGAATGCGCGACGAACTGGCCGGCTTCACCATCGGGGTCACCGCCGACCGCCGGCGGGACGAACTCGCCGCGCTGCTCCAGCGGCGGGGCGCCCGGGTGGTGATCGCCCCGGCCCTGCGGATCGTGCCGCTGGCCGACGACACCGACCTGCGGGAGGCCACCCGGGCCTGCCTGGAACGGCCGCCGGACGTCCTCATGGCCAACACCGGCATCGGGATGCGGGGCTGGCTGGAGGCGGCCGAGGGCTGGGGGCTGGCCGAGCCGCTGCGCGGCGTGCTCGCCGACGCGTACGTGGTGGCCCGGGGGCCCAAGGCGCGCGGGGCCATCCGGGCCGCCGGCCTGCACGACCAGTGGTCACCGGACTCGGAGAGCTGCGAGGAGGTGATTGAGCATCTGTGCCGGCGCGGAGTGGCCGGGCAGGTGATCGCCATGCAGCTGCACGGCGAGCGGCAGCCGGAGTGCACGCTGGCGCTGGAGGCGGCCGGGGCCACCGTGATCGAGGTGCCCGTCTACCGCTGGGCGCCACCGACCGACCCGGCCCCGCTGCACCGGCTGATCGACCTGGTCGCCGGCCGGCTGGTCGACGCGGTCACCTTCACCTCGGCCCCGGCGGCAGAGGCGCTGCTGCGCGCCGCCGGGGACCGCTGCGACGCGGTGCTGGACGCGTTCCGGGGCGACGTGCTCGCCAGTTGCGTGGGCGCGGTCACCGCGGAGCCGCTGCTGCGGCGCGGGGTCCCGGTCAGCGCGCCGGCCCGGGCCCGCCTGGGCGCCCTGGTCCGGACCATCGTCGACGAACTGCCGCGCCGCACCGTCACCCTGAAGGTGGCCGGTCACCTGCTCACGCTGCGCGGGCACGCGGCCGTGGTCGACGGCGAGCTGCGCCCGCTCGCGCCGGCGCCGATGGCGGTGCTGCGGGCGCTGTGCGGCTCGCCCGGCCGGGTGCTGTCCCGGACCGCCCTGCTGCGCACGCTGCCGCGCGGCGCCGACGAGCACGCCGTGGAGATGGCGGTGGCCCGGCTGCGCGCCGGGTTGCGCGCGCCCCGCGTGGTGCAGACGGTCGTCAAGCGCGGCTACCGCCTCCGGGTCGACTGACCCGACCCGGAGGCGGCGCCGTTGCGCTCAGCCGACCGGCGCCGGGTAGCCCCGGCCCTGCTCGGCCTCGAGGCGGAGCATGGCGTGCTCCACGACGGTCACCAGCACCTGCTTCACCGCGTCGCGATGCCGGGCGTCGGTCAGCACCAGCGGGACGTCCGGCGAGATGGCCAGCGCCTCGCGGACCTCCTCCAGCTCGTACTGCGGCGCGCCGTCGAAGCGGTTCAACGCCACGACGTACGGCAGTCGGCGGTTCTCGAAGTAGTCCAGCGGCGCGAAGGCGTCGGTGATCCGGCGGGTGTCCACCAGCACGGCCGCCCCCACCGCGCCCTTGATGATCTCGTCCCACATGAACCAGAACCGGGTCTGGCCCGGCGTGCCGAAGAGGTACAGGATCAGGTCCTCGGCCATGGTGATACGGCCGAAGTCCATGGCGACCGTGGTGGTCTGCTTCTCCGGCACCTTGGACGGGTCGTCGATGCCGACACCGGCTGCGGTCATCACCGCCTCGGTTCTCAGCGGGGTGATCTCCGAGATCGCGCCGACCAGGGTCGTCTTGCCCACGCCGAAGCCGCCCGCGACCACGATCTTCGCGGAGATGATTCCCCGGTTTCGGCGGGCCCCGGCGGGGTCATAGCCTGCGAAGTCCACTTAGCACCCTTCCAAGGATTTCCATCCGCTCCTCGAACCCCTCGGCGGGAGCGGCAGTGTGTAGCGTCAGCAGGCTCTCGGCCACCATGTCGGCGACCAGCACCCGGGTGACGCCCAGCGGCATCCGGGTGTACGCGGAGATCTCGGCCAGCGACTGTGCCCGGCCCTCACAGACGGTGGCGATGCGGTGCTTGTCGTGCCCCGCGAAGCGTGCCTCCGCGGCCTGGGTCGGGCTGGCCGTCAGGACCGCCTCCAGGGCGATGTCCATTCGGGCCTCGGTCCGGCCGCGGGTGACCGCGTACGGCCGTACCAGCGCACCACGTGGGTCCACGCGCCGTTGGTCCATCGACGATCACCTCCTCTCCCGGCCGGGCCCCTGGTCGGGCGCCGGATCCTCTCGTTCCTGGCGACGCGCGGCCCGCACGTCGCGCCCCGCTAGGACCGCACCGCGTCCCGGGGCAGCGGCACCAGCGCCGCACCCACGCGCTCGACCAGCAGCGCCATCTCGTAACCCACCTGGCCGACGTCGCAGCTGCGGGCCGCCAGCACGGCCATCGACGAGCCGTCGCTGATCGACATCAGGAACAGGTAGCCGCTGTCCATCTCGATGACCGTCTGGAGCACGCCGCCGGCGCTGAACATCCGGGCGGCGCCCTCGGTCAGGCTGACCACGCCCGAGGTGATCGCCGCGAGCTGGTCCGCCCGGTCCGCGGGCAGGTCCCGCGAGGAGGCGAGCAGCAGCCCGTCGGCGGACACCGCCACCACGTGGGCGATCCCCGCCACGCTGTCGGCGAAGTTGGTGAGCAACCAACTCATGTCCTGCATGGCCGCTGGCCTGTTCATCGACTCGTCTCCTTGGTCGAGGTGCTGTTCTCGTCCGTGCCGGCCGCCCGGCCGCGCTGCACGCCGCGGTGGTAGGCCGACAACAGGCCCCGAACTTCGTCCGGGGTACGCCGGCTGCGGTCGCGGCCGCCCCGGGGCTCGATCCCGCCGGGCACGAGCTGTGCCTGCGGCTGCCGCTTGGGCAGCCCCGAGCGGGTGGTGCCGGCGGTGGCGGGGGCCGCCGCCCGGCTGGCCCGGGTCCAGCCCTCGTCTGCCGCCGTGCGCCAGGCGTCCGCGTCGGTCGCGGGCGCCGCCGGGGGCGCGTCCGCGACCGGCGCCGCGGGAGGCGCCGCGGGGGGCGTGTCCGGCGTGCTGGGCCGCGCCGCGGCCGGCGGGGTGTACGACGGCGGTGCCGGCTGCGCGGACGGCGGGGCGGTGTCGGTGCTGCCCGGCGTACGCGTGGGCAGCCGTGGCACGCGGGGCTGCGCCGGTGCCGACTGGGCGACCGGCGTCCCGGCGGCCGGGGCTCCGGCGCTCGGCGCTGCGGCGGCCTGCGCTGCGGCGGCCTGCTGCGCCGCGGGCGACTGGCTGAAGTCCGGACGGGTGAAGATGGCCGTGGCGTCGTTACCGTGCGACCGGAACCACACCGCCTCCATCTCCCGGAAGATCGGTGCCTCGGCCGGCAGCTCGGCGCGCGGGGTGATCGGCGCGGCGGGGGCGGGCGGGGCCGTCGCGGCCAGGCCGGCCCCGAGGCCGCGACCGGTGCCCGGGTCGCTGCCGAAGCCGGCGGCCGATCCGGCCAGCCCCGCCGACAGCCCGGTGGTGGCCGGGGAGCCGGCGATCGGGCCGACCGGCAGGACCGGCCCGCCCGGCGCCTGGGCCTCCGCGTTGCCGGGAACGCGCTTGGGCAGCGCGTCGACCGTGGGGTACGCGACGGTCGGCGTACCGACCGAGGCGCCTCCGCCGGCGAAGGCCGGCCGGGCCGGGGGCGCCGCCGGGGCGGCCGGCTGCGCCGACGTCAGGCCGCCGGCCTGCACCGGAGGCGCGGTGTCGCGCGCCTGCTCCGGGGCCTGCCACGGCGCCGGCGCGGCGGAGCGCCACTGGTCGGTGAGGGTGGCGGAGGCGGTACGCCCCGCGCCGACGGCCGGCTCGGCAAGGCCGGCCGGGGTGAGCGGGTTCTGCTCGACCGCGAGCGGCTGCCGGGGCCGGGTGATCTGCGGGTCCCGACTGTGCACGGCCGGCAGCACCACCGTCGCGGCGGGCAGCGTCACCTGGGCGACCGTGCCGCCCTCGACGTTGCGGCGCAGCTCCACCCGGATGCCGTAGCGGGAGGCCAGGCGGCTGACGACGGCCAGACCCATCAGCCGGAACGCCGCGACGTCGACGCTCGGCGGGGCGGCCAGTCGGCGGTTGAGCGAGTCGAGCTGGTCGTCGGTCAGGCCGAGACCCCGGTCCTCGACCTGGATCAGGACGTAGTCCCGGATCCGCCGGCCGTCGGCGACCACGGTGGTGGTCGGCGGCGAGAAGCGGGTGGCGTTGTCGAGCAGCTCGGCGACCAGCCGGACCACGTCGTTGACCGCGTGCGCGGCCACCGAGATGTCGGTGTCGACGGTGCCGAACTCGATCCGGTTGTAGAGCTCCACCTCGGACTGGGCGGCCCGCAGCACGTCCACCAGGAGGGCGTCGTCGCGGCGCGGCACGGCCGAGTCGGCGCCGGCCAGGACGAGCAGGTTCTCGTCGTTGCGGCGCATCCGCGTGGCCAGGTGGTCCAGCTCGAAGAGCTGCGCGAGCCGCTTCGGGTCCTCCTCGCCGCGCTCGATCGCGTCGAGCTCGCCGATCATGCGGTCGACCAGGGTCTGACTGCGCCGGGCCAGGTTGAGGAACATCGCCGAGACGCTGGTACGCAGCGCGGCCTGCTCGGCCGCCACGCGGACCGCCTCGCGGTGCACGACGTTGAAGGCGAGCGCCACCTGGCCCACCTCGTCGCGGTTGTTGAGCTGGATCGGGTCGCGTACCTGCCGGACGATCTCCTCGACACCGCCGTCGCCGACGTTGCCGACGTTCTGCAGCCGCTTCACCGCGTCCGGCAGGTCGTGGTTCGCCACCGAGAGGGCGCCCTCACGCAGCCGGCGCAGCGAGTGGTTGAGCGAGCGGGCCAGCACCACGGCGAGGGTCACCGCGACGATGAGGGTCAGCAGCACCAGCCCGGTCTCGATGAAGGCCTGCCGGATGACGTCCGACCGGGCCTGGTCGGCCTGGCTGAGCAGCCGGTCCTGGAGCCGGATCTCCGCCCACCGCATCAGGTCGTTGACCGCGCCGATGGCGGCGGTGGCGTCCTGGGCGGAGACCAGCGAGCTCTGCCCGACCGAGCGGGTGATGTCGGCGGCCACCCGGTCGGCGAGGGTGACCGCGTCGCCGGAGACCGTGCTGTCGACCAGGGCGCGCTGGGTGGGGTCGGCGGCCAGGGAGAAGGCGACCAGCGCCTCCTGCTGGCGGGTCAGTGTCGCCACGAAGGAGGAGAACTGCTCCTCGTCGAGCTTGCCGGCGACGAGGGCGGTGAAGACCACCGACTGCTCCTCGGCGACGGCCGCCTTGGCGCGGGCGAACGCGGCGACCGCGCGCCGGGCGTCCGCGAGCTGCTCGTCGCCGGGCAGCTGGGCCAGCCCGTCGCCGTACGCGACCAGGTCGGTGATGATGACCCCGTAGCGGAGCGTCGCCTCGGCGACGGCCATCTGCTGGCGGTCCAGCACCTCCTGCCGGGTGCTGGCGAGCGTCTCCAGGTGCTCGTCGATGGTCGCGAGCCGCTCCTGCACGGCGGTCGGCACCTGGCCGACGCGTCCGCGCTCCGCCCGGTACGCCTCGACCCGCGCGTCGGTGCTGCGCACCCGCAGGTTGTAGGCGTCGGCCTTCTGCTGCGGCGTCGCCAGGAAGGCGGCGGCGGCCATCCGCTCGGCGTGCAGGTCCTGCGTCAGCGCGGAGACGTCGATGGAGAGCGCGGTCAGCGCGCGGGCCTGGTTGGCGTCGAAGGTGTTCTCACCGACGGCGACGAGTCGGACCGTGGCCAACGCGAGCACCGCGGCGAGCGGCACGACCAGGATCAGGGCGAGCTTGGAGCGGATCCGCACGTCGCGGAGCCGGGGCAGCCGACGCCGCTTCGGCTGATCGGTGTCGCCACTCGCGGGCAGGGTCGTCGGTCCGGTGCTCACGACATCGCCTCCGTCGTTTCTTCCACGCCTGCCCCGCCGACTCGCGCCCGGTGCAGCGGACTGCGCCACACGCGGCACGGCCGCGATTTCATCAGAAGCGATCCTGTTTGGGAAGTCGCGACGGGGTAGGAAACGGTCGGAGGGCTCGCATCCCGTGATCCGGTCAACTAATACCTTCAATTCTCCATGCCCGTGAACAGGGCATGTAACTCCAGAGTGGTCATCCGTGTCGTATTAGTAAGCGTTTGCAAACTTCCCGTTGCCCCACCATGTGGGATACGCGTCCCGAAACGCTTCGGACGCTCCGCTTGACCGCAGGGGCCCGGCGTTGGCAAGGTTTTGCAGGCTTCGCGCACACCGTACGGCAGACCGATCCCGTTCCTCTACTGAGGACGGACAACCCGGCGGTGACCGGGCACCGCCCGGGCCGCATCTGGAGGACTGAGTTGAGCCCCATCCGCTCCGCGAGCGCCGCGGCGCTCGCATCGGCCGTGTTGGCCACCACGCTCACCGGCTGCCAGTTCGGGGCGGACGAGCAGGACACCAGTCCCATCGTCATCGCCGCCGACCTGGAGCTCTCCGGCGCGGCGGCGCCCGCCGGCAAGGCGTACCAGCGGGCGCTGGAACTGAAGGTCGAGCAGCTGAACTCCTCCGGCGCGCTCAACGGCCGGAAGGTCGAGCTGCGGGTGAAGGACAACCGGTCGGACGCGAGCGAGTCGCTGCGCAACATCGGTGACTTCAGCAGCGATTCCCAAGTCAGCGGGATCATCATGGGTGGCTGCAACGAATGCGCCGTCGGCGCCGTACGCACCATCAACGAGAAGCGAATTCCCACCATTGCGCTCGCCGCGTCCAGCGCCGTGTCCAGTCCGGTGGCCGAACGACGGTACGTGTTCAAGCTCTCCCCGAACGCGGCCGACAGCGCCGCCACCCTCGCCGCGGAGATGCGCCGCAAGGGCGTGCGCAAGGCGGGCGTGCTGCACAGCGAGGACGCCTACGGCCGCGAGGGATCGACCGCGCTGCGCGCCGAGTTCGCGAAGGCCGGCATCAAGCTGCTGCGCGAGGAGGCGGTGCGTACCACCGACACCGAGGTCGGCCAGCAGGTCAAGAACGTGCTCGCGAAGAAGGTGGACGCGCTGGTCGTCTGGACCCCGGCCGAGCAGGCGACGCTCGCCGCCACCGCCGCGCAGCAGGCCAAGTTCGAGGGCGAACTCTTCTTCGACGCGGCGGCGGCCGGTGACCTCTTCCTCGGCTCCCGGGCGGCCGAACGTGCCACGCTGGTCTTCACCCAGACCATGGTGATCGACGACGTCATCGCCACCACCCCGGCGAAGGCGGCCCGCCGGCAGTGGTTCCAGGACTACACCGCCCGCTTCGGCGGCTACAACGGCTCCTCCTCGTTCGCCGCCGACGCGGTGCAACTCATCACCGACGCCGAACTGCGCTCGGGCGGCGAGCCCGGCCAGGTCGACCGCGACAGCATCCGGGACGTGCTGGAGACGACCCAGTTGGACGGTCTTTCCGGGCCGATCCGGATGACGCCGGACAACCACTCCGGCCTGATGCCCCAGGCCCTCACGACCCTGGTCGCGCGCAACGGGCGCTGGCGCCTCGCGGGCTGACCGGCGGTGTGGCCCGCCGCACCCGGCGGGCCACACCATCGGCTGGTGCGGGGATCAGCGGGCCGACGTGGTGGCGCGGACCCACGGCAGGGCGAGGCGCTCGACCAGGGACAGTGCGCTGTAGAGCAGGATGCTCATCAGCGCGATCAGCACGATCGCCGCCCAGGCGGTCGCGGTGTCCCCGATGCCGTTGTACTGCAGGATCTGGTAGCCCAGCCCCGCCTTGTCGGAGTAGAACTCCCCGATCACCGCCCCGATCGCGGCCAGCGGCATCGCCACCTTGAGCCCGACGAAGATCTGCGGCAGCGCGGCCGGGAAGCGCACCTTGCGGAACGCCTGCCACCACGAGGCGTTCAGCGACCGGGCCAGTTCGGCCAGGTCGGCCGGGGTGGTGGTGAGACCGGTCGCCGTGGAGAGCACGATCGGAAAGAAGCAGAGCAGGAACACCATGGTCAGGATCGGCTTCGCACCCCAGCCGACCGAGACCACCAGCAGCGGGCCGAGGGCGATCTTCGGCACGGCGTTGACCGCCACCAGCAGCGGCGCGAACATCCGCTCGACGCGCCGGGACGCGGCCAGGGCCATCCCGATCAGCACCCCGGCGACCGTCGACAGCAGGAATCCGACCAGGGTCATCGTGGTGGTCACGCCGAGCGCCGGCATCAGCACGTCGCTCCCCGCGACCAGTGCCTGCCACACCGCCTGCGGCGGGGGCAGCGACACCGGGTGCACCAGCTCCAGTCCCGACGTGACCAGCCACCATGCGGCCAGCGTGATCACGGCGCCGAGCAGCGGCAGCCCGACGGCCGCCGGGCGTACGCCGGACCGGCGCGCGGGCGTGGGCCGGGGCGCGCCGGCGCCCGCGGGCTCCGTCCCGGTATGGCCGGACCGGGTACCGGTCGTCTCCGTCACGGGTTCTCCTCTCCTGCCGGCCGGGCCGGCACGCGACGAGGGTGCGGCCCCCGGGTCGCCCCGGTGGACCGCACCCCCGTGCCGCGGTCGACGTCGATCAGGCCTTCGGCGCGAGGTTGAAGTCGATGATCTGGTCGGGGGTGATGTTCTGCTTGAGCGCGCCGGCGCCCTGCAGGATCGCGATGCTCTTGGCGACCCGCCCGCTGTCCAGGGTGCCGAGCTGGGTGCCGGAGTTGTTGGAGCGCACGTAGCCGGCCATGAGCTGGAGCTCGGCGGCGGCCGCGGCGGGGTTCGCGGCGTCGACGTTCTTCTTCAGCAGCTCGCCCGCCTCCTGCGGGTTGGTCAGCGCGTAGTCCAGCCCCTTCATCAGGGCGGCGGTGAACCGCTTGACCATCTCCGGCTTCTCCTTGGCGAGCTTGGCGGAGGTGATCAGCACGTTGCCGTAGAGGTCCTGCATCACGTTGCTGTACGGCAGCATGACGGCCTTCTGCTTGGTCACCGTCTCGATGGTGGGCTGGCCGACGACGAACTGGCCGATGCCGTCCACCGTGCCGGAGCCGAGCATGCCCATCAGGTTCTGGGCGTCGCCGTTGACCCAGGTCACCTTGCTCGCGTCCACGCCGGCCATCCGGGCGTACGTCGGGAAGAGGTTGCGCACGACGGAGGTGGGTGTGTCGGCGAGCTTCTTGCCCTCCAGGTCCTTGGGCGACGCGATGCCCTTGCCCTCGACGGTGGCGATGGCGGCCATGGTGCGCTGCTGGATCGCCGCGACCGCGACGAAGTCCTTGGCCTGGCCGTTGCCGACCTGGAGCAGACCGCCGGTAAGGTCGATCGGGCCGAACTGGGCCTGGCCGCCGACGATCTGCTGGATCACCGCGCCGGTGCCCTGACCGGGCTTGATGTCGACGTCGAACCCGGCCTCCTTGAAGAAGCCCTTCTCCTTCGCGACCCAGGCGTAGGAGTCACGGCCGAAGTTGCCGAACGAGGTGAGGTAGGTCACCTTCTCCAACGCCCCGCCGCTGCCGCCCTTGGCGTCGGCGCCGGAGTCCGAGTCGCCGCTGCACCCGGAGACCAGGGCGAGGGCGGTGGCCAGCGCAGCGGCAGCGACCGTACGGGTCAGCCTTCTCATCAGTGCACCATGTCCTTTCCGACCGGAGCGGCGCGCCGCCGCCGGAGGGGGTTGTTTCGGCGCGCCGGCGGAGGGGTATGCCGGCACACCGTCGTGAGGGGACTCTTCGCGGGCACAGCGTACGAGAAAGCGCCCTTCGCAATGCCAGGCCGTATGGGTTTCGTTACGGAAAAATCCTGGCCTCCACCCCGGACGACCTGCCGTCCACACGGGCCGGTTACCCTGGGCCGCGATTGCTGATCGCCGACTCAGGGAGGCCGCCGGAGATGATCCAGCTTTCCGGGGTGTCCCGCACCTTCGACGGCCGCAGCGGCCGCGTCGAGGCGCTGCGCGGCATCGACCTCGACGTGGCGGCGGGTGAGTTCGTCGCCGTGCTCGGCCGCTCCGGGTGCGGCAAGTCCACCATGCTGCGTTTGATCGCCGGCCTGCTCCCGGTGAGCGAGGGCAGGATCACCGTGGCCGGCACGCCGATCACCAAGCCGCGCCCGGACATCGCGATGCTCTTCCAGCGGCCGGCCCTGCTCCCCTGGCGCACGGTGCTGGACAACGTCCTGCTCCCGGTGGAGATGTTCGGCTGGAAGCGGGCCACGCACCGCGACCGGGCCCGGGAACTGCTGGACCTCGCCGGACTGGGCGGCTTCGAGAAGCGGCTGCCGCACGAACTCTCCGGCGGCATGCAGCAGCGGGTCTCGCTGTGCCGGTCGCTGATCGGCGAGCCCCGGGTGATGCTGATGGACGAGCCGTTCTCCGCGCTCGACGCGCTCACCCGCGAGGAGCTCTCCGGCGAGCTGCAACGCGTGCACATGACGTCCGGGGCCACCGTCGTCTTCGTCACCCACTCGATCGACGAGGCGGTGCTGCTGGCCGACCGGGTGGTCGTGCTCAGCCCCCGGCCCGGCCGGATCCGCAAGGTGGTCGACGTGAACATCCCGCGACCGCGCACCCTCGGCCGCAACGCACACCTGGCGGACGTCGCCCGCGTCAGCGCCGACCTGCACGAACTCCTCATGGAACGGGACCTGCCGGCGACAGCCGGCGCGGAGGGACGATGAGCATGCGGGTCACCGTCTTCACGGAGCCGCACCGGGGCGCCAGCTACGACGACCAGCTCCGCTTCGCCCGGCTGGCCGAGGACGGCGGCTTCGAGGGCTTCCTCCGCGCCGACCACTACCAGGCCATGGGGGACGAGCCGGCGCTGCCCGGCCCGACCGACGCCTGGCTGACGCTGGCCGCGCTGGCCCGGGAGACCAGCCGGATCCGGCTCGGCACCCTGGTCACCTCCGCCACCTTCCGGCTACCCGGTCCGCTGGCCGTGATGGTGGCCCAGGTGGACCAGATGAGCGGCGGCCGGGTCGAGCTCGGCATCGGCGCCGGCTGGTACGAGCGGGAGCACACCTCCTACGGCATCCCGTTCCCCCGCGTCGGCGAACGCTTCGACCGGCTGGCCGAGCAGCTGGAGATCCTGACCGGACTGTGGGGGACGCCGCCGGGCGGGACGTACAGCTTCACCGGCGAGCACTACCGGCTGCGGGACGCCCCCGCGCTGCCGAAGCCGGTGCAGGTGCCCGGCCCGCCGATCATCGTCGGCGGCCGCGGCCCGAAGCGCACCCCCGAACTCGCCGCCCGGTACGCCGACGAGTTCAACATGCCGTTCAAGACCGTCGCGGAGACCGCCGCCGCGTACGAGCGGGTGCGGGAGGCCTGCGACCGGACCGGCCGGGCCGAGTCGGGACGCGCCCCGCTCACCCTCTCCGCCGGGCTCGTGGTGGCGATCGGCCGCACCGACGCCGAGGCGCACCGCCGTGCCGCCCCGCTGCACGTCAAGAGCGCACTGCCGCCCGAGGACCCGGTGGTCGGCTCGCCCGCGCAGCTCGTCGACCGGATCGGCGAGTTCGCCGCGATCGGCGCCACCCGGGTGCACCTGCGGCTGATCGACTTCGCCGACCTCGACCACCTGGAGCTCATCGCCGCCGAGGTGCTCCCCCGACTGGACGGAACCCGATGAGCGACGCGCACCTCGAACTCGGCCCGGTGGGCCAGGAGATCGTGTACGAGAACGACCGGGTCCGGGTCTGGCACATCCGCCTGGAGCCGGGTGAGCGGCAGCCGCTGCACCGGCACGACCACCCGTACCTGGTGGTGGCGATCCAGGGGGCGAAGAACGTCGTGCAGACGATCGACGGCACCCTCATCGACGCCGACGAGCCGACCGGCGGGGTGGTCTACCGGGATCCGGGTGCCGTGCACATGCTGACCAACGTCGGCGACACGACGTACCTGGCCCGGCTGGTCGAGCTGAAGTAACCGCTGGCCGGCGGGTCGCCCCCGCTCGCGGCGCGCCGGTGGCGGCCTGGTCAACAGGTGCGTAACGTGCCGGACATGGCCTTTCGGACCTGGGGCAGACTGCTGCTCACCGCGCTCGGAGTGAGCCTGCTGGTCGGGGCCGGTCAGCTCGGCATCGCCTTCGGCTTCGGCATCGTCCGGCTCACCGGCACCTTCACCGGCGCCACCGTCAACCAGTGGCCGGCCCAGCTCGTCTGGGCGGGCTGGTTCGCGGCGAACGCCGCCGTGGTGGGCGCGGTGCTCACCGAGCGCCTGGCCCGCCGGAACGGAGGGCTGGTCGGCACCGGGCGCATCCTCGCCGTCGCCGGCGCCGCCGCGCTGGGCGCCACCGTCGTCGCGCCGCTCTGCATGCAGCCGGCCCGGGCGGCCGAACTCGTCTCGGTGGACCCGGTCTGGGCCGTCGGCATCTGCGCGGTCCTCGGTGCGCTGGTCGGTGCGGGCGCCGCCCTCGCCGTACTGCTCCAGCCGCCGGTGGGATGGAACATGGCCGCCGTCGCGGGCACGATCTGGCTGCTGGCCCTGATCTCGGTGACGCCGTCGCTGTTCTCCACCGGGCCGCTGGACACCGTACGACTGGGGGTGCTGGAGCCGGCGTCGCTCGACGCCGACGCGGCGCAGCGGCTGGCCCTGGTGGTCCTGCCGCTGGTGGCGCTGCTGGCCGGCGCGGCGACCGGCGGGCTGGCCCGGTGGCGCGGCCACCCGCCGCTGGTCAGCGGCGCGACGGGGGTGGCGGGCCCGGTGCTGGTCGCCTTCGCCTACCTGACGGCCGGCCCGGGCGACACCGCCGACCGCTACCAGCTCACCCCGTACTACGCGGCGCTGCTCGCGGTGGCCGCCGGCGCGCTCGGATCGGCCGCCGCCGCGCTGCTGCGCTGGCCGCTCGTCACGCGCACCGCGCCCACCGGAGCCATCGAGCCGACCGACATCCTCCGCCCACTGCCCACCGGCCCGGCCCTGCCGCGGACCCCGGCGCCCACAGGCGGCGACGAGCCGGAGACGGTCGACCTGGCCGGCGCCACCCTGGCCGTCGCCGAACCGACTGGCGGTACGGGCTCCGGCGCGGTCACCGCCGCCGGCGACGCCCCGGCGCCCCGGGCCGTCCCCCCGCACTGGGACTGGCCCGCTCAGGCAGGAACCGTCCCGGCTCCCGCCGCCGACGCCCCGGCCGATCCGCAGTGGACGGCCGTGTCGCCGGCCGACAACCCGCCCGCCGCCGACCGTCTGGCCGGACCGGCCACCGCCCCCACGCCCGGCGGCGCCGACCACCACGCCCCGGTGGCCCTGACCGTCCCGGCCGCCCCCGCCGCAGAAGCGGCACCGGCCGGGCAGGCGACGCCCGGCGCGCAGCCCGCCGGGGAGACGGCTCCCGCAGGACGGCCGACCGGAGGCGCGACGCCCTCGGTACAGCCGGCCGAGGCGGCGACCCCCGCCGGAGAGCCGGCCGCCGGAGAGCCGCGCTCGGTACAGCCGGTCGAGGGGCTGACGCCCGCCATACCGCCGGCCGATGCCACGCCCGCCGGACAGCCGGCCGACGGGGCGACGCCCGCCGGAGAGCCGACGGGAGCGGCCGTGGGACAGCAGGTCCCCCCTGGCGCGCCCAAGCCACGCCGCACCCGCAAGCCCCGGTCGCCGCGCCAGCCTGCCGCCGTGGCACCGGAGAACGTGGACCCGACACCGGCCGCCGTGACACCACAGGATGCGGACTGGACGCCCGCCGCCGCAGGCGCGACCGGGGCGAACGCGCCGGTCGCGGCGGTGCCGCCGTCGTCCCCGGACGCCTCCGCCGTCTCCGCACCGGCACCGGGCGCTCCGACCGCCGAGCCCGCCACCACCAGCCCGACCGGGACCGCAGCCGAGCCCGACACGACGACCGGCGCCCAGCCCGACACGACGACCGGCGCCCAGCCCGGCACCACGACCGGGGCCGAGCCGGGCACCACGGCCGGAGCGGGTTCCGGTGCGCCGGGGTCGCACGGCGGCGGCCCTCGCGCGGTGCCGCTCTTCACGGCGGCCGGCGGGTCGGCGCCCGGTCGGGCCGCCGAGCCGGACTCCGGCACCGTGCCCCCGCCCGCCCCGGCGTGGCCGGCTGCGCCCCGGCC
>NZ_JBPQTK010000059.1:0-34807 GCF_051386315.1 Micromonospora sp. URMC 107 | reverse complement strand
CGCCGAAGTCGGGCTCGAAGTCGTCGTCGAGCGGGCGGCGGTCCGGCAGGACGGGGGCCTCCCCGTCCGGCACCGGCTCGGTCGCCTCGCCGTGCACCCGGTGCTCGGCCTCGGCGTCCTCGATGGTGCTGGTCGTCATCGTCGGCCGGTTGCGCCGGAACCGGCTGTGGCCCCGGGACAGGTCGTGGCCGACGGCGACCGCCTCCAGCTCGTAGAGCGAGCGGTGGTTGCCCGCGTCGTCCGTCCAGTCGCGGGTGTAGAGCCGGCCGCAGACCACCACCGGGTCGCCGACCATCACCGAGGCGGCCACCCCCTCGGCGAGCTTGCGCCAGCAGTTGACCCGGACACGCAGGCTGTTGCCGTCGACCCAGCGCCCGCTGTCGCGGTCGAGCCGGCGGGCGGTCGAGGCGACCTTGAAGTTGGCCACCAGGGTGTTGCTCTGGGTGGTGCGACGCCACTCCGGCGCGGTCAGCACGTTGCCCACGATCGTGACGTAGGTGTCGAACATCGTCCCTCCAGGGGGAGATCGGGCTTGCCATCGCGAGTCGACTCGTGCCGAGCCTGGGCCCTCGGCCGGGGCGCCGCCAGCACCGCGCGCCGACCTGTGGACAACCGGGCCGCCTGTGGACAAGAACCTGATCAAGGTCCCGGTGTGCTAAGGCCGGGTGGCCCTGGGAAGCCCGCGCGACCGGCTCGATGATCATGTGGCCGGCCACCGCCACGGACGGGGGCGACACGTCACGTTCCGGACGGAGCGCCGCGGGGTATGGATTCGATCAACCGCACCGCCGACAGCACGACGAACGAGAGGTCAGCGATCATGAAGATGACCAGCACCGCAGCCGCCACCGTCTCGGGCGAGGCGCGGCGATGAGCGCCGTCGCCAACCCGGCCACCGTGGCGGAGTGCCTGCGGGTCGGCGCGGGTTTCTCCCAGGGCGACCGGAACTGGATCGCGGAGCAGTTCGCCACGCTCGACTCCCGGCTGGCCGGGTTCCACGCCGACGCCACCGAGCTGGAGGTGTCGGTCAAGGACCGCGAGGCCAAGGGTCAGAAGGTCACCCTGGAGTGCTGGATCGCCGGCCGCCAGAAGATCGTCACCACCTCCGCCGAGGAGGACCTGCACGCCGCGCTCAACGACGTCCGGGACGACCTGCGGCGGCGACTCAACGACGCGAAGACCAAGCAGGAGCCGCGGCACAACAAGCACCTGCGCGACGTGCCTCCGCCGGCCGCCGAGATCGAGCCCGACACCGACCCGGCCCGCGCCGAGGCGGAGACCGTCTGACACGTACGCCCGAGGCCCCGTCCGCCGGGTGCGGGCGGGCGGGGCCTCGGGCAGCGCCCAGAGCTACCGCCCGGTAGCTTCCCGGCGTACCGTCGGGGTCGTGGAACCGGACCTGCTGGGCCCGCCGTACGAGCGGCAGACGATCGACCTGGGCACCGACGACGAAGGGCCGGTGGTCGCCACCCTCGTGCGGCGCCGGGCCGACCGCTCGACGGGGCGGGCCGTGCTCTACGTGCACGGCTTCACCGACTACTTCTTCCAGAGCCACCTCGGCGACTTCTTCGCCGAGCGGGGTTGGGACTTCTACGCCCTGGACCTGCGCAAGTACGGGCGCAGCCTGCGGCCGCACCAGACGCCGAACTTCTGTCGCGACCTCAGCGACTACTTCCCGGAACTGGACGCCGCCGCGAGGATCATCCGCGAGGACGACGGGCACGACACGCTGCTCGCGATGGGCCACTCCACCGGCGGGCTGATCATGCCGCTCTGGGCGCACGCCCGCCGCGACGCCGGCATCATCGACGGGCTCTTCCTGAACAGCCCCTTCTTCGACATCAACGCCCCGTGGCTGGTGCGCCGCCCCCTCGCCGCCGCCGTCGGCCAACTGGGCCGGCGGGCGCCACGGCGGGTGCTGCCGTTCGGGCTGGGCACGGTCTACAGCGAGAGCCTCCACGCCGAGTACCACGGCGAGTGGACCTACGACCTGGCCTGGAAGCCGCTCACCGGGTTCCCGGTCCGGGCCGGCTGGCTCAACGCCGTCCGCACCGCCCAGCGGCAGCTCCGCGCCGGCCTGGACATCCAGGTGCCGGTGCTGCTCGCCTGCTCGACCCGCTCGTTCAAGGGCACGAAGTGGCACGAGTCGGCCGCCCTCGCCGACGCCGTCCTGGACGTCGAGCACATGGTCCGCTGGGCGCCCCGCCTCGGCCGCCACGTCACCGTGGCGCGCTTCGACGGCGGCATGCACGACCTCACGCTCTCCGGCCCCGCCGTACGCGAGAAGGTCTTCGCAGAGGTCGGACGCTGGGCCGACGCGTTCTTCGACGCCGGGCCGACGGTCCGCGCCGGGGAGCGCCCACCGGCGAGCCGGCAGCCGGCGGACGAGGCCGACCCGGCGCCCGCCCCCGCGCAGGCCGGCTGAGCGCCCACCGCCGGCCGCGCGCCGCGCCGCCGGCCTCACGCCCCGTCGACGGCCGCCCGGATACGGTCGAAGGTGGCCAGCGGGTGGCCGCCGTCGCGGGCCGGCAGGACCAGGCCCAGGCACCGCAGTCCCACCTCGCCGTCGTCGCCGGCCTGCACGCCGAACACCGGCGCCCCCACGTAGCCCGGCGGCAACTCCGCCATGAGCCGGACGCCCCCGCCCACGCGCGCCACCCGCTCGATCGCCACCTCCAGCGGCCGGGCGCCGCCCGCGCCGACACCGTGGGCGAGCACGACGGCCGAGCCGGGCCCCGCGCCGATCCGGGCGATCGCGTCCCGGTCGGCCGCGATCGCATCCGGCACCTGCTGGGTACGCCACCGCCAGCCCTCCCCGGCGGCGTGCTCGTGCAACCCGGTGGTGGGCATGACGGCGACACCGGGATCCTCGTGGTGCCGCCACCGGTCGGCGAGGTCGGACAGGGCCACGGCGTCGGCGGCGGCCCCGGCCGGCTCGGTCACGCTCGCCCGCAGCCCGATCTCCCCCGCCCCGGCGTGGGTGAGCGCGTCGGCGGTCAGCAGGTGTTCCCGCCCCTGCCAGGTGAAGAGGAACGCGGTGCCCTCGCCCCGGTCGCCGTCCGCCGCCCCGGCGTCGGTTTGGCGGATGGGCAGGATCGCGCGGCCGAGGAGCTGGCACAGCTCGTACGCGACGTCGTTCTCGGTGTCCGGGTCAAGCAGCACCAGCCGAGGGTACGACCCGACGGTCCCGGGGCCGCGCGGACGCCGGAACCCGGGTGACCGACGCCGGGGGCGCGTGCGACCCTGATCCGCGACGTGGCACGCGACCACCCGATCCACCGGTCACCCGGTGAGCGGCGGTACCCTTCTCGCGCGACACGCACGCGCGCGCCCGTAGCTCAGCGGATAGAGCAGGGGACTTCTAATCCCAAGGCCGCAGGTTCGAATCCTGCCGGGCGCACCACTCACACCGCAGGCCAGCGGCTTCCCGCTCCCGGTCGAGACGATCACCACGGCCCCCGTACAGCCATTCGTACAGCCAAGTCATCCGAAGAGGTGCTTCGCGGCCTCGTCCACGGCGGCCCGCTCGATCTCGGGCAGGACGTGGGCGTAGGTGTTCATGGTCAACCCGATCTGGCTGTGCCCGAGCACCTTCATCACGGTCCGGGGCGAGGCACCGGAGACGAGCAGGAACGTCGCGCAGGCGTGCCGTAGGTCATGCAGCCGCAGCCAGTCGAGGCCGGCCGCCGCCCGGATCTTGTGCCACGTCCGGTCGATGTGGTCCGGGTCCATCGGCGTACCGACCTTGGACGGGAAGACCAGGCCGTGATCCTGCCACCGCTCCCCCGCCGCCAACCGATCCGCGGCTTGCTGCCGGCGATGCGCGCGGAAGAGGGCGACGGTCTGCGCCGGCACCGGAACCGTCCGCCGGGACCGCTCCGTCTTGGGTGCCACGAGTTGCAACCGGCCGTCGGCACGCTGGACGGTTTGCCGAACGGCCAGGGTGCCGGCATCGAAGTCGATGTCCGACCAGGCAAGCCCGAGCAGTTCCCCGCGACGGAGCCCGACCGTCAGGGCACAGACGTACAGCGCCTCTAGTCGGTGACCCCGCAGTACATCGAGCAGGCGCTTGGCCTCATCCACGCCCAGGGCGCGGCGCTCGACCTGACGCATCGCGGGCGGACGGACCGACTTCGCGGCGTTGCGGTGCACCAGCTCCTCCCGCTCCGCGTCACCGAGCGAATTCCGGATCAAACCGTGGATGTGGCGGACCGTCGTTGCCGAGAGACCGGAGTCTGTCTTCTCAGCCAACAGCCGGCGGATGACGGTCGGAGTCAGCTTGTCGAGCGCCAGCCGGCCAAGGGCCGGACGGACATGGTTCTCGATGAGCTTCCGATAGCCCTGCAAAGTCGACGGTCGGGTCCCGTCGCGCTCCTTCATCCGCAGCCACTCGTCCAGCCACTCCCCCACGGTGCGGGGCGCAGCAGCAAGGTTCTGCCCCTGCTCCTGGCGGCGGCGAAGGTCGGCCAACTTGCCGAGCACCTCCCGCTCCGTCTTGCCGTAGACCCACTTGCGGGACCGCTTGCCCTCACCCCAGCCCACTTCGAGTACAGCCGCGAAGCCGTCCCGATACTTGAAGACCGATCCCTCACCGTGGGACCGACGCCGCTTGCCGCTCATGCCGCAAACTCCTCGGTTGCCGAAAGAAGCTCCTCGATCGCGGCGACCGGGATCAGGCGAGCCCGCCCGAGCTTCACCGACCGCAGCCGACCCGAGCGCATCAGGACGTAGACGGTGTCCCGACAGACGCCGAGCAGGGCCGCAGCCTCAGCCGGCCGGACGCTCTTCTTCTCGCTCATGCTCTGGCCCCTTCCTGCTCTGGCGACTGACGTGAGGTGACTGCCGAAACACTGGGCGGGTCGGCGGCGCGTCTTGCGGCGTCGAGCTGGGCGCGCCATTGGATCCGCTCGGAGATCGCCCGCAGGACCCGGTGGCCCAGCGGCGCAACGTCCGGATCAGTTGGCCGGGCGAGTTCCCAGGCGTGGCGTTGTTCGCCGCCGGGCGGGGCGGTGTCGGCGTCGGTGGTGACGCCGAGCAGTGCCTTGACCCATTCCTTGCGGTCGGCGCGGTGGTCGGAGAGGGTCTTTCCCGACCACTGTCGGGAGATGAGGACGCGCCGGCCGCCGATGCCGAGGGTGTCGCGCTTGTGGACCTTGTTTTTGCAGTTGCCCGGCTTCAACCCGGGCCGCGCCTTCTTCGGCTGGATGCCGTAGAGCAGCCAGTTGGCGCACCGCTCGGAACAGGGCGTGTGGCGCAGCTCGGCCCAGAGCCGTTCCAGGTGGGCGCGTTGCCGGCCGGTGGTGACCTGGTGGCAGTCGGCGGCCTGTTTGGTCAGGTACTTGGTGATGTAGCCGACGCACCGGTCAGCGTCTTTGGTGCCGGCGAGGACGCCCTTGGCGTCGACCTGCACGCCGAACCGCACGACGTGTACGGGTTCGGCGTCGGGGTCGGCGTCGAGGAGGTCCAGGGCGTCATCCCACGACGGCAGCAGCTCCCCGCTGTCCGGGTCGACGTACCCGCCCGCGTCCGGGTTCCACTGCGGCGCGTTGCCTGGTTCGTAGACGCGGACGTCGACGGGGGGCCACCACACCTGGTGGTAGGTGGCGGCGGCAACCTGGCGGACCAGCGCCCGGGGGATGGTGCCCCGGATAGCGAAGTGCGCGTGCGGGGCGAGGCGGCGTTGTGGTTCGACGGCTCCGGCGTACTGGACGTTCCAGCCGACCGCGCGGCGTAGGTTCTGCCAGAACCTGTCGAGCAGGCGGGGGAAGTGCACGGCGTCCCAGGCGGCCCGCCGGTAGTCGTAGGCGTCCGGGTTGACCGGTGTCCCGTCGGAGTGGACGCGGCCGTAGGAACCGAGCGTGAGGGTCAGGAACATCGACGGCCGGAACACCACCCCAGCCCGACCCTCGTACGTGCGGCCCACGGTCCGGTTCTCCACGGGGAGGCGGGGAAGGTCGGGGGCGTCCTGCCGCCGCTTGGTGGAGCGCACCCGCCGCTTCCCGTCGCCGTCCTCCTGGTCCTCGGTGACGTGCGGGGGTGCGGGGCGACCGCGGAGCCCTTCGGTGGTGATCTGGCCTTCCAGCTCGCTGATTGCTTCGTCCAGGTCGGCGACCTGGTCCCACTGCGACGCCCGAGCCGCCTCATCCCGGGCGAACTCCAGGTGAGCGCGGACGACGATCAGGCCGCGTTGCGCTTCGGTGGCGGGTTCGGGTCCGGGGTCGGGCTCGTCGTCACGGTGCCAGCCCTCGCGGATCTGTTGCTGCCGCAGCCGGCGAGCTCGTTTCGCGCAGGCGGGGCACTTGGCTTCCTGGGTGGCGCCGCAGGGCATGTCCACGACTTCGGTCTGTCCGCTGTCGAGGTCGGTGCGACGCAAGCTGACGGGTCGGGTGCAGACGCCGTAGTCGGCGGCGAGATCGGCGACGACGTCGACGGAGCGGGGCATGAGCATGCGGGCGGCCCGGGAACCCGGCCTCGGAGCCGCCGAGGCGTCGGGGGTCAGGCTGAGCAGGGTCGGGGCGGTCATCGGGTCACCTCCCCGATCAGCGGGGTGCCGTTGCGGCGGACGAACGCGGCCGGCGGTACCGGAGCCAGCGGAACCGCGCGCGCCGGAACGGATTCGCGGACAGGGGCAGGGTTCGGGTCGATCGGAGCCGAGACGGCCGGGGCCGGTTGGTCGGCTGCTGGGGCCGGCGGCTCGACCGACGGGACGGGCGCGTTGGTGACCTGCTCGGGCACCTGGACAGGGTTGGGCTGCTCGACGGCGGGCGGTTGGTTCTTGGTGGCCAGGTCGTTGGCGGCGGCGAGGAGGGCGGCGGCTTCGGCTTCGATGGCGGCGAAGTCGGGTCGGATACGGCCGGCGACGAGTTCGACGCCGATGACGAGGACGACGACCAGGGCGAAGACCAGCCGCAGGCCGAGGCTGCCCGGGGAAGCGAAGTTGATGGTGGCCGACAGCAGTGCGGCGGCGGCGAACACGACCATCGCGCCGCGTTTGGCATCGCGGGCGATGCCGGAGGTACGCACGACGGTCAGCATCGACACCATGGCCGCGTCGAAGATCAGCGGCACCAGGTAGGCGAAGTAGCCGGCGTTCTGAGTCCACAGGTAGTGGGCCTGGTGCAGGTAGCTGGTCAGCAGCGCACCGAGCAGAACGAACCGGTTATAGCGCTTGATCGAGCCAATGGCCTTGAGCATGGTCGGCACGGCGTTACGGGCGTACTCGGCGGCGAACTGCTCGGTCACCGTCCCCGGTCCAGGAGCCGCGCTCATGCGGCACCGTCCAGAATCTCGCCGTCGATCACGCGCAGCCGCCCGTACGTCTGGGCCATGTCGCGAATCTCGTCATCGGCCAGGTAGGAGAAGCGGACCCGCATCGGGGTCGGGTCACCGTCGAGGACGACGAACCCCACACCCGGGAGGGACTTGGGGATGCGGTCACACAACGCGCCCCGGTCGCGCATGCCGTCACCGAGGACCAGGTCGACCTGCGCCGGCTCGGTCAGACGCAGACCGATACGGGTCGGGAACAGGTCCCGGAACGGCAGCACCTCCTTGCGGGGGTCCTGAATCGCCGCCACCACATGCACACCAACCGCCCGACCCTGCGAAAGGAGGATGGACAGGGCGGCCTTGATCCGGTCCTTCAACTGCCGGTCGGTCAGGTACGCGGTCAGGTTCGCCAGCTCATCGATGACCAGGACGATCAGCGGCTCATCCGGCGTGGGGGTGTGCTGGCGGGTCCTGCCCCGCAGCTTGCCCGCCCGCTCCCGCGCCACCGTGGCGGCTTCCTCGATCAGCTCGCACATGGCGGCGTAGTCCTTGCAGGCGAAGCGGGCGAACATCGGTGCCCCGATCCCGAGTTCCATGCCGCCCTTGGGGTCGAGGCCCCAGACCTGCACCAGGCCGGAGGTGATCCCGGCGGCGAGGGATCGGACGATGGACCAGATGACCGAGCCCTTTCCCGCACCCGTCGCACCCACCACCAACACCTGAGTGCCGAACAGGCGCAGCGGGTAGCCGTCGCCGTCTTCCTGCCGGCCCACTGGCAGGGCGGTGAACTCCGGCACTGCCGGCACCGGCAGCGGGCGGACGAGCTTGGCGAGGGGGTCGCCGCGGTAGAGGTGCAGCAGCACCACATCGGGCCGAGGGCCGGGGACGGCCTTGACCTGTCGGACACCGAAGGTGTGGGCGAGGCGTTCGGCGACCTTCGCGAAGTCGTCGGGGATCTGGCCGGTGACCATCCGTACCGTCACCACATCCACCCCCGCGCCACAGCGCACCCGGCGCAGGACGGGCAGGACGGTGTGGGAGTCGAAGGCGACCGCCAGGCGGGCGGTGACCATCGCGGCGTGCCAGTTGCGCCGGTACGACCACCGCCGGAAGCGGGCCAGAGCCGGGTACCAGCCGAACCGCAGGAACGACGAGCGGTGCCCGTACCACCAGCCGGCAGCCGTCGACCCGATCCCGCTGAGGGTCAGGGCGGGGCCGGCCCAGCCGTAGCGCAGGTAGAGCCAGGTCAGACCGGCGGTGGGGGCGGTGACGTACCAGTACCGGCCCGCCAACACGGTCATGCGGGCCACCGCCTTGACGCCCCACCAGGAGACGGCCAGCCACAGCGGGATACGGATGATCGGGGTTCGCAGGTTCAGGGGGGCTTCCTCGATCCGGTCACCCCGGATCACGTTCACCAACGGCACCGCTCAGCCCTCCATTTTCGCGGCGGTGAACAGGGAGCCCTGCCCCGGCTGACCCGGACGGCGCCGCACCACCCGACGACGCGCAATCGGACGAGCCGGCATCAGCGCGGCCAGGTCGACCGGGCCGGAGTCCGGGGCGGGGACGTGACGGGTCATGGTTGGCAGCCACCGACCCCGCCCGAGAACGGCCCGCAGGTCGACCCGGTCGGCCACGTGTGGGGCGATCAGGTCGGGGTCGAGGTGACGCAGCTTCACCACGGTCCGGGCGAGGGCGGCAGCGGCGGCGGCGATCTCCACCAGGGCCGCGACGCGGACGGCGTCGGCGGGAATCGTGGTGTACACCTCGCGGGCGGCCCGGATACCGGGACCGGCGAGGCGCATCACGGTGCGGCGGTGGGTCTTGCGGTTCGGGGCGAGGCGCGGGTTCCCGACAATGCGGGCGGCGTTCGATACCGTGGGCATTAGCCCAACTCCTTCCAGGAGGTTGCGGGTGAGGCGCGGGGCGGGAGTCGACTTGGCGGAAGAGGCCCGCCCCGCGCATCCAGATCTGGTCAGGCCGCCTGCTTGATCGCGGCGGGTTCGGTCACGGCGCTGGCGCGGATCGACCACGCCTGACGCGCCCGGCACTTGTGCGCGTTGCCCTTGCACCGCTGGCTGTCGACGTACGGCGTCAACGTCACGTCGGAGAACTCGACCGCCGGCGGGTAGCCGGGGATCTTCGACGCCGGCGGCACCGGCTGCACCGCAGCCGCGATCTTCACCTTGACCTCCTTCGACCCGCCGAACTTGCCGGCCTCCGGGTCGAGGTCCAGGACCTTGACCACCCACAGCCGCTCGCCCGTGTCCTTGTCACGCGCCTGGTCGTCGCCCTGGCCGCGCTTGTCGAAGTCCGTCACCGGCTCCACCCCGAGGCACAACGCCCCGTGCGGGAACACGTACTCGAACGGAACCGGAACCTTGATCGTGTTCGGGACAGCCATGCCCCTACCTCCTTCGATCTCGCGATCGGCGACCTGCCGCCCGCATGTCTTATGCACATCTGCATAAGACCACTGAGGACAGTATGCACGCGTGCATAAGGCGGGGCAAGCGTTTCTGTCGATTCGACAGGGAAGCGCCTAGCGGGCGGGACGCAGCGCCACGAAGGCCAGCGAGGCGAGAGCGAGCAAGCCTGCTGCGGCAATGAAGGGAGCGCGGAGGCCGCCAGCATTGGCGGCAACGCCGCCGAGGACAGACCCGAGAGCCGCGGAGCCAATGCCGAAGAGGCGGGTGGAGGATACGACGCGGCCGAGCATTTCGTCGGGCGTGTGCAGCTGGCGGGTGGAGCCGCCGACGACGCTGCCTGTTGTCGAAGCGATGCCAACGAACAGCAACGCGAGACCAGCAACCCACGGGTTGCCAGCCAGCAGTACGACAACCCAGGCGGCGGCTTGCACCCCGAGAGTGACCGCGTACGTGGAGCGCGCCGTGAGGACGGCGGAGATACGAGGCGCGATCCAGCCGCCGGCTATACCGCCAAGGGCGCCACTCGCGATCAACACACCGAATCCGACCGTGCCGAGGTTGAGCACGTCCTGGGCATAAAGCACCAGCGTCGCGAAGGCGACGTTATAACCAAGGTTGTAGGACGCCATCCCCAGCGTCACGGTTCGCAGTTCAGGATGCCGCACCAGGTGAGCCATGCCGGCTTTGATGGAGCGCAGCATCGGTGCATGCTCGACGGCAGGCTTCGCCGGGGGCGCGGGTAGCCGGCTTACGAGGGCTGCGGACAGCAGGAACGAGCCAGCATCAAGACCGAAGGGCAGGACCCGGGCGGCTGCGAACGCCGCCGCTCCGACCGGTGGGCCAGCGAGCGAACGCCCGAATGTGTCAATCGCCCACAGCCGGCCGTTGGCCTGCGAGAGTCGTTCCTTGTCACGGCCGACGATCGTCGGAATCACGGCTTGGGCCGCAGGATCGAAAAAGCAGGAGCCGACGCCGACGAGGAAGACCGCTACAGCGAGGCCGGCGATCGTGGCGTTGTCGCTCACGACCAGGAGGACGAAGGCGAGCAGCACTGCCGCCCGGCCAAGGTCGGAGGCGACCATGACGGTTCGCCTGTTCCATCGGTCGACCAGCGCGCCAGCAGGCAGGCCGACAAGGAGCCAGGCGGCGTAGCCGGCCGCCGACACCGAGGCCACCGCCAGCGGATCACGAGACAGCGCCGCCGCCATCAGTGGAGCAGCGGCCAAGAGCATGCCGTCCCCGGTGACCGAGACGCCGGTTGAGGCAAGCAGCAGGGCCAAGCCTCGCTTTGGTGACGCCTCGACAGGACGCTCGGTCACCGCAGACATGCAACCAACTTTCAGCGCTTCAATTCATCGAGCGTGAACTCGCCAAGGGCAGCGCCTTCCAGGAACGCCGACCACTCCCTCTCAGTGAAGGTCAGCATCGGCCCGGCACCAGCCTGCTTCGTGTCCCGAACACCGATCAGACCGTCGGCGTACGCGACCTCAACACACCCGCCACTGTCACTAGTGGAACTCTTGCGCCACTTGGCCTGGCTGAAGTCACGACTCATCACGGCCTCCCGTTAGTTGATCGAGGATGCTCTAGATCCTCAACGTAACGAGCCAGAGACGCAAGGTGTTCTATGGACTCGTCCGGCGACAGGGCATCGGCCGCGAGCGCGTCGAAGACGCCAGAGTAGGTCTCCACGTCGACGGGTGACGACAGGTAGAGATCGGCCGTCTGGGACTCCACGAACACGACGCGGGGACTGGACTCGGCACGGAAGTCGTACAGCGTGAACGGCACCACCGCCGAGGCTGTGCGATCCACCCCGAGCGGAATGATCCGCACAGTCACGTTGGGCAGCTCGGCGCGCGTGCGCAGATAGGTGAGTTGCGACAGGATCGCGTCACGACTTCCCGGCCAGGCGAGGAAGGCGCGAGCGTCCAGAAGCGCAGAGTAGGCCGGAGCGTCATCCGAGAGGAGTACCGCTTGCCGGCTCATCCGCCGAGCGACGATCGCCTCCGGGTTGGGCCAACCACCGCTGCGGACGTAGGCCAGCGCGTATTCCGGCGACTGCAGCTGGCCCGGCACCATCAAGGGGTAGTACTGCTGGATGGACCGAACGCGTGTCTCGATCGCCGCAACTTCACCTTGACGGCGGACCACGCCCCCGGCCCTCACGAGCCACGCTCCGCCGATGCCCTCTTCATCGGCGGTCATGGCAAGCAGCTCGGCGCGGATTTCCTCCGGCACTCCGTAGTAGTGAAGCAGGGTGGCTAAGTCTCGTGTGCTCACCGCGATACGAGCATTCTCAATCCGCGACACCTTGGGCTGTGACCACCCAAGGGCAGTTGCCACCTCCTCACCAGAAACGCCCAGGCTCTCACGAATGCGCTTCAGTTCGGCCGCCACCCGCACCCGGTTGGCACTCTCAGCCATGAAGCACCTCCGTCATGCAGGCATGCATACCGACAACAGGCTGAGTCTAAGCGCTGCAAGTGCCAGGAGCGAGGACCGAAGTGGCTGGTCCCACCACACGCGGGAACGACGAAGCCCCAGCTCCTCTGGCCGGGGCTTCGTCATGTCGGAAGTCACTCGCAGGCGGTACCGTCGCCGTCGCGGTCCAACTTGCGGGAGTATCCGGGGTCGCCACGGTGCAGCGGCGCCGCCCCGGCCGCTCGTGCCTCCGAGCAGTTCGCGTAGTACACGTCGCTGGAGTCGCCGTCGGAAGAGTCGTCGGCGTAGTCCGGGTCGTCCTCCAGGTTGCAGGCGATGCCGTCGCCGTTGCGGTCCAGGGCCTTGCGGTACCCGGGCGAGCCCTTCGTGATCCTGTACAGGCCCGCATCGGCGACGGCGTCGCAGTCTGCGTAGTAGACGCTCGGCGACGGCTTCGGCTTCGGCGAGGCGGTGCGGGTGGGCGAGGGGGACGGGGCGAGCGAGGCGAGCTGCTGCGGGGCGGCGCTCGTCGCGGCTGGGGCACTCGTCGACAGGGCGGAGGAGTTGTCCTTCTCATCTTCGTCGCCGAACATGACGCCGCAGCACACGATGACGGCTACGACGCCGAGGGCCAGCCCGAGGAGGGCGGCTTTGGGATCGAGGGGCTTCTGGGGGCGGGAGGTTTTCACCCCCGGCAGTGTGCACCACCCATGCGGCAGCCCCGACCTGCGTGTCCGCACTCTGACAGCCAAGCGGGTGTCGCCGGCGAGACCCGGTGGATGCGACACCAGAGCAGCGCGAGCAGAGCAGCGCGAGCAGTTGCCGAATTCCGCTCTATTAGATCAAGGCGGCCCGCAAGCGGGCCGCGGCGGCCCGGCCCCGGCCTGCTGGCGACCTTCGGCCGGCCGGGCCGGCCGGCCACGCTGAGGGACGACAAGTTCTTGAAGACCTCGGGGCTCCGCCCCGAACCCCGGCCCTCCTCAGAGATGCTGCCGCGGATCACCTCGTCGGGCACCACAAGGGCTACCAGCCTCCCCGGACGGGGACAAGGTCGTACGTCCGGTAGGGCGCTCCACCTTGTCCCGGTCCGGGGAGACTGGTCGGTCGGTGACTGCCCGACGAGGAGATCCGCCAGTACCACCGAACGCCAACACTTGTCTTACTCTCAGCCCATGTCGCAGCAGGTATTTGGCCGCTTCGCTGTAGTCGGGGCGGTGCTGGTCGGTGTTCTGGCGCTGTGTGGCCTGGCCGTGCAGGACCTCAGCAAGACGGCCAACCCGGCAGAGGAAGAAGCCGAGTGCACAGAGAGCGATCACCGGTTGGCCGAGCAGCTGGCGAGTGATCCTGTACTGACCTCGCCTCCAGCCGGCACCACCCTTGATCGCATCGAGCAGTTCCCGTGCGGCGATGACAGCATGCCGTGGGCGCGGTACGTCACGGCGGACATCGGCTTGCAGCCGGGCACGTCGATGGACGCGGTTCTGGGCCACTACCGCACCTTTTTGACAGCGGGCCAGTGGAGAATCTCGCCGAAGCCAGGGGAATCGAACCTGTTCTGCGCGGACCGTGTGATCAACGGGCAGCAGATTCGTCTGCTTCTTCGGTATAAGCGGGCTATCCCGGGCTACCACACCTATGCCAATCTTCTGATTGAGATCAGCTTTCCGCCCGCTGGGGAGGAACGTCTGGACTGGCGCTGCTCCGATATTCGGGAGTGACCCAGCGCTGGCAGTCGATCTGTGCCCCGTGCCCCTTGCGTGCCCGATGGGGTGGGAGACGACGGCCAACGGCGGTCAGTCCCTGGACGTGGCAGCAGTGTGGTGAGGCCGGTCAAGCCAGGTTGCAGCCGTGCCACTTCCGGCCGTGTCCACACTTCCTAAACCGTGCGGCTGTACAGCCATCCGTACAGCCAAGACCTCCGCCAAGCGCCGACACCAACGGACGACGACGGACGGCTTGACCAGGGACGCGCCCAGCCCACCAGCCGTCCGCGATCTTCTTCTAATCCCAAGGCCGCAGGTTCGAATCCTGCCGGGCGCACCACTCACACCGCAGGCTTGATCTGCCACTCCTCGCCCTTCCTGCGATCTTTCTCGGAGCGCGCCTCGGATGGCGAGTTCGAGGTGGCGCCTGTGACAGCTGAGAGCGCGGATCCCCAGTGCCAGACAGCCAGGGGACCGAGGGGCCGCTTGACCGGCTCCGGCCACTGCCCCCGGGGAGCCGGGCGTCCCAGGGAGCGGCCGGTCGGCCGAGACGCGACTGAGACTGACGTGTATCAATGTATTGTTTCACCGATGTGAAGTGATGGGTCGCTGACGACCTGTCGAGGCAGCGCCGCCTCCGCCGCACGGAACGACGATGTCAAGGAGAACGGACCATGAAGGAACATCGAGAGGGGCGGCTACGGAGGCGATGGCGGCGGGCAGCCCGATCTGCCGTCGCGACAGCGGCCTCCGTGGGGATCGCCGTGCTGGCCATCGGGTTCTCGGCGGGTGCGGCCACGGCGAGCGTCAGCTCTGCCGACCGGGGCACGCCGAACGCCTCGCTCGCCGCCGGGCCGGTGTCCCGGGTCGCCGCAGGCGATCTGCACACCTGTGTGATCCGCACCGACGGAGCACTCTGGTGCTGGGGCAACAACTTCTACGGCCAGCTCGGCGACGGCACCACCACGCAACGGACCGCTCCGGTCCGGATCGGCGACGCCACCACCTGGGCGCGGATCGACGCCAGCATGAGCACCACCTGCGGGGTACGCACGGACGGATCGCTGTGGTGCTGGGGCAGCAACCACAACGGCCAGCTCGGCGACGGGACGACCACGAAACGGACCAGCCCCGTACGGATCGGCGACGGCACCACCTGGGCCAGCGTCAGCACCGCCGCCAATCACACCTGCGCCGTCCAGACCACCGGCACCCTGTGGTGCTGGGGCTCGAACCGCCACGGGCAGCTCGGCACCGGCGTGACCCCCTATCTGGCGACCGCTCCGGTGCAGGTCGGCACCGCGACCACCTGGGCGAGCGTCACGACCGGGTACGCGCACACCTGCGCCACCCGCGCCGACCGGACCCTGTGGTGCTGGGGCAGCAGTTCG
The DNA here is from genome assembly GCF_051386315.1 of Micromonospora sp. URMC 107. Lineage (NCBI taxonomy): Bacteria > Bacillati > Actinomycetota > Actinomycetes > Micromonosporales > Micromonosporaceae > Micromonospora > Micromonospora sp. URMC 107. Next base: position 19,588 of record NZ_JBPQTK010000059.1, on the reverse strand, counting down.
GACGGGCAGCTCGGTCTCGGCATCCGGGACTACCGGGCGACCCCGACGCAGGTGGGCACCGCGACCACGTGGACCGGCGTGACGGCCGGGTACGTGCACACCTGCGCGGTCCGCGCCGACGGGACGCTGTGGTGCTGGGGCGAGAACGGGTACGGCCAGGTGGGCGGGGGCGTCGGCTTCCAGACCACCCCACTGCAGGTCGGCACCGCCACCACCTGGGCGAGGGTCGAGACGGGCATCGACTCGTCGTGCGCGACGCGCACCGACGGCAGCCTGTGGTGCTGGGGCAACAACGCGTCCGGGCAACTCGGCGACGGCACCACCACCCACCGGTCGACCCCGACCCGGGTCGGTAGCGCCACCACCTGGACGGACAGCCTCGCCGCGTCCTACCACGCCTGCGCGATGCGCACCGATGGCAGCCTGTGGTGCTGGGGCGACAACTCGTTCGGGCAGCTCGGCGACGGCACCACCACCCACCGGTCGACCCCGGCACAGGTGGCCCTGCCGGGCTGACCGCCACCGTGGACGAGCGGGGCCGTCGGCCCGTGCCGCTGCCGCGTCGGCGCTGGCGCGGACCGACGGCCCCGCGTCATCGGCCGGGAATCCCCCGGGAGCACCACCGACCGGTCAGCGCAGCCGGACGTCGAGGGTCGGGAAGTCGTACCAGGTCAGCTCGAAGGACAAGCCGCTCTCCGGCACCACCGGGAACACGCCCCAGCTCTCCACCCGCTCCCCCGGCGCGATGGTGAAGGACTCGTCGGGCCGCGTGGTGGTGCACCAGGTGGACTCGGGGCGCACGGTCCGGCCGTCCGGCAGGACGACCTCCGCGGACGTCCGGTCGACCTCGGGGGTCGGGCAGCTCACCGGCCACGGCACTGACGAGCCGTTGCGGTACGTCAGGTTCAGCCGCAGCTTGCCGCCGGTGGTCTCCGCGCTGACCAGCGTGACCGTCAGGCCCGACTGGCGGTAGACCGACTGGTCGAGCTGGTACGTCCGGCGCGCGGGCTGGGCCCCGGTCGGCGACGCGTCGGCTGCCGGGGCGCCCGTCGACGCGCCGGTCGGTGCGGAGCCCGTGGACGGGCCGCCGACGGCGCCGGTGGTGGCGTCCTGCGCGGACGGCGTCGGGTCGGCCGGGCCGGAGTCGCCCCGCTCGGCCAGGAACCAGCCGCCGAGGGTGCCGACCACGGCGAGGCACGCCGTCACGGCGATGACGGCGAGCAGGCCGGCGTACCTTTTCGTCACGGTGGGCTCCCGGCGGCGGCAAGAACGGCGATGGCGCGAAGGTAGCACCACGGTCCAATGTCGGCGGTGCGCCGCAGCCAGGGCGTAGCGTCGGGGCATGGACGTCGACTGGAACGGTGAGCTCCGCGAACAGCTCGACTGGCACTGGCGGGGGCAGGCCCGCCCGCGCCTCGACGGGCTGACCGACGCCGAATACCACTGGGAGCCCGTACCGGGTGCCTGGGGCGTCCGGCCGCGCGGGCGGAGCACCGCCCCGATGGCGCTCGGGCAGGGCGACCACCTGATCGACTTCGCGATGCCGCAGCCCGAGCCCGCGCCCGTCACCACGATCGCCTGGCGGCTCGGGCACCTCGTCGTGGGGGTGTTCGGCGCCCGCGTCGCCGCCCACTTCGGCGGTCCCCCGGTGGACTACGGCTCCTTCGCGTACGCCGGCACCGCCGACGCGGCGCTGGCGCAGCTCGACGAGGCGTACGACCGGTGGGTCGCCGGGGTGCGCGGCCTGGGCCGCGATGGCCTGGCCCGGCCGTGCGGCCCGGCGGAGGGGCCCTACGCGGACCGGTCGCTGGCGACGCTCGTGCTGCACGTCAACCGGGAGGCCATCCACCACCTCGCCGAGGTCGCGCTGCTGCGCGACCTGCACCTGCGCCTCGGCTGACCCCGCCGGGTGCCTGCGGGGCACCCGGGGCGGCCCCGGGTGCCATATGCTGCGCCGGTTGTCACGGGGGCACGGGGAGGACCACATGCGACGCTGGCTGGGCGTCACGGCTTCGGCCGCGCTGGTCGCGGCGGCGCTGAGCGGGTGCGGCACGCCGGCCGGCACGGACGGGGACCTGACCGACGACTGGCGGCCGGTGGCCGAGGCCCGGCAGTTCGCGCCGCAGGCCGGCGAGTGCCACGTGGTCGCCGAGCCGACCGCCTACCTCACCAGCCACCAGCCGGTCGACTGCGCGAAGGCGCACCTGGTCGAGACGTTCCACATCGGCACGTTCACCGGCGACCTGGCCGCCCGCCCGATCCCGCCCCGCGTCGGGTCGGCGGCGATGCGGTCCGCGTTCGCCGAGTGCGACGCCAAGGCCAAGGAGTTCGTCGGCGGCGAGTGGCGCGACGCCCGCCTGTCGGTGCAGGTGGCGCCCACGTCGCCGGCCGGCTGGACGGGCGGCAGCCGGTGGTACCGGTGCGACCTGTTCGAGCTCGACGCGGTGAGCGGCGCCAACGGCGACAACGACCGGCCTGTCAACCGGGCGGGCAGCCTGCGGGACGTGCTGAAGGCGGCCACCCCGCTGCGGTACGGCTGCGCCGAGGCGGACGAGTGGGGACACCTGCTGACGGTGGCCTGCACGAAGGTCCACCGCTACGAGTACGTCGGCGTCTGGACCGCCCCGGACGTGTCCTACGAGGACGCCACGAAGGACGAGAAGGCCGTCCACGCGAGGTGCCGGCCGGTCATCGCCCGCTACGCCAGGGTGCCGGTCGACGGCATGCTCCGCTACCGCACGGGCAGCACGTACCGCTTCCCGTCCGAGGAGGCGTGGGCGCGCGGCGACCGGGGGGTCCGCTGCTGGTACTGGTCGAGCGGGAAGAAGCTGACCCGGTCGATCGCCGGCGGCGGGACGAAGGCCCTGCCGATCAACTGACCGGGCCTCGCCACGAGGCTGACGGGCTGACGGACCGGCGACACGGCGCGCACCGAGGGTGATCACGGGCGGGTGCTCGTGCTATTCTCCGGCGTCGATCTCGCCGCGCGGACCCGATCGGGTCGTTGTCGCAGAAGGACGCCGCTTCCCCGATGCCGGCCGATGCCGCCCCGAGCACGTCGCCGACCACGCTGGACACTCCGGCCGGCGGCGCCTTCATCCTCATCTTCACCCGGACGCCGGCGCTGCTGCGGCTGACCTGCGGCCTGGTCGGGGCGGTGGTCGCCCTGTCGGTGCGCACCCCGCCCGTCGAGCCGGCGCTGCTGGTTCCGGCCGTGGCGGCGCTGACCGCCTGGTCGGTCTGGTACGCGGTCCGCGCGCTGCGGCACGGCATCGGCGGCGCGCTGGTGGTCGGCGACGTGGCCGCGACCACCGCCGCCTGCCTGGCGATGCCGGTGCTGGTGGCCCCGGAGGTGCTTCCCGGCGAGGTGAGCTGGATCGCGGTGCTGTCCAGCACCACGGTGATCAACGCGCAGTTGAGCGGCGCGGTCCGGTGGTCGGTCCCGGCGGGACTGCTGGTGACCGTCGCCTACGCGACCGGCGCGCACGCCGCCGGTCGGCCCGACGAGGCCGCCGCGCACGCGGCGACGCTGCTGGTGCAGACGGCCTGCGCCGCGCTGATGACCGCCATCATGCGGCGGCGGATCGACCGGGCCGACGACGCCTTCGTCGCGCACCAGCGGCTCACCCGGGAGGCGCTGGTCGCCCGGACCGCCCGCGAGGCGGAACGGCGGCAGAACCGGGACCTCCACGACACGGTGCTGGCCACGCTGACGATGGTCGGGCTGGGCGCGGTCGCCGGTCCGTCCGCCGCGCTGCGCGAGCGGTGTGCCGCCGACCTGCGTACCCTCACCGCGCTGGCCGACGCGCGGACGGCTCACGCCGGGGGGCGGGTGCCGCTGGACGAGCGGCTGCGGGCGGTGCGTGCCCGGCTGCCGGAGCTGCCGGTCACCACCGAGCTGGCGCCCTGCGCGGTGCCGGCGCCGGTGGCGGAGGCGCTCGCCGAGAGCGCGTACGCGGCACTGTCCAACGTGGCCCGGCACGCGCCCGGCGCGACCGCCGCCCTGCGGCTGGCCCGGGTCGACGGCACCGTCGTGGTCGAGGTCGCCGACGACGGTCCCGGTTTCGACCCGGCCGCCGTCCCGGCCCACCGGTACGGCCTGCGCGAGTCCGTACGCGGCCGGACGTCCGCGGTCGGTGGGCGCGCCGAGATCGACTCCCGGCCCGGCGCCGGCACCCGGATCCGGTTGGAGTGGTCCGGTGTCGACTGAGACGACGACCGCGTCGGCGCGGGCGGTGCCGGCAGCGAGTACGCCCGGTGGAGGCCCGCCCCCGGTGGACCCGGCGGCGGCCGTGGCCGCCGCCTCCGACGGCGGCGCCCGGATCGTGGCGGTGCTCATCGCGCTGGCCTGGCACGCGGCGATCGCGCTGCCCGCGGCACTGGCCGCGCGGGCGGAACTCGCCGCCCCGGCGGTGGTCCTGGCCGGCTGGCTGCTCGTGGCGGCGGTCGGGGTGCTGGCCGGCCTCCGGCTGCTGCGCGGCGCTCCCCTGCCGGCCTGGCCGCTGGCCGCGCTGCTGCTGGTGGTCGACCCGGTGGTCTTCGCCGCGGCCGGCGAGCGGCAGCTCTTCACCGCCGCGAACTGGGTGTGGGGCACCCTCGGCTGGTTCTTCGTGGTGGTGCTGTGGGGGCGGCGGGCGGCCGGGCTGCTCGCCGTGCTGGGCGCGCACTCGCTGATCGCGCTGGCGGGGGTGCTCGGTCACGGCGCGACCGCCCCCGCCGACCTGGCCCGGTACGCGATGTACGTCTACGCCACCGCGACGCTGCAGGTGGGGGTCTTCGTGGGCAGCACGGCGATCGCGCGGCTGGCCCGGCAGCGGGCCGGGGCGGCGGCCGCCGCCCACGCGGCGGAGGCCGAGCGGGACGCCGCCGAGCGGGCCCGGCGGGAGCGGCGCGCCCGCCTCACGCTGGTCAGCGGCGCCGCCGAGGAGGTGCTCGCGGAGCTGGCCGACGGCCGGGCCGACCCGACCGATCCGGACGTGCAGCGGCGGGCCGTGCTGGCCGCCGCCCGGCTGCGCCGGCTCATCGCCGAGTCCGACGACGTGCCCGACCCGTTGCTGCACGAGCTGCGGGCCGCCGCCGACCTGGCGGAGCGCAACGGGCTGCCGATCGACCTGGTGACGATCGGCGACCCGCCGCCGCTGCCGGTGCAGGTGCGCCGCCGGCTGGCCGAACCGCTCACCGCGCTCCTGGCCGACGCGCGGGGCTGGGCCCGGCTGACCGTGGTCGCCGGGCCCGACGAGGTGGTGGTCGGCCTGGTCACGCCCGACCGGGCCGGTCCCGACACCGCCGGGCCGCCGGGCGACGACGGGCGGGTGGAGTACCTCTACGAGCGGGACGGGGAGATCAGATGGGCGCAGACCCGGTGGCGGGGGTGACCGGCGGCCGGCCGGTCGGCGTGGCGATCGTGGACGACCACCCGGTCGTCATCGAGGGGATCCGCGTCTGGCTGGCCGTCGAGCCCCGGCTGCGGGTGCTGGCGACCGGCGACGACCCCGACGCCGTGCTGCGGGCCGCCCCCGACGCCGACGTGGTCCTGCTCGACCTGCGGCTGCACGGGCGGATGGCCCTGGACAAGCTCGCCGAGCTGAGCGCGTCCGGCCGGCGGGTGGTGGTCTACTCGGAGCACACCGACCCGCAGACGATGCTCGCCGCCCTGGACGCCGGGGCGGTCGCGTTCCTGGCCAAGCACGAGGGGCGGGAGCACTGCGTGGCCACCGTGCTGGCCGCCGCCAGCGACCGCCCGTACGTGCCGCCGGCGCTCGCCGGGGCGATCGTGGGTGACCCCCGCCCGGACCGGCCCGCCCTGTCCGACAAGGAACGCGAGGCGCTGCTGCTGTGGTTCCAGTCGATGTCGAAGGCGTCGGTGGCCCGTCGGATGCGGATCAGCGAGCACACCGTGAAGCAGTACGTCGACCGGGCGCGGATCAAGTACACCCGAGCGGGGCGCCCGGCCGCCACCAAGGCGGCGCTGCTCGCCCGGGCGATCGAGGACGGCCTAGTCCGGCCGGAGGAGATCGGCATCTACCGGTCACAGGCTTCCTACGACCGGCCGACCCCCTAACGGGCGTCATGACAGCCGGCCGGAGGTCGGCGACGCTCGTCATGAGATGCCGTCGGCACCGGAGGTCATGACGATGCACGATGACGCGTCCCCCTTCTTCATCGCCCCGCACCGCTTCGACGCGGACGACGAGGTGGCCCCGGCGCTGGACCGGCGGCACGAACTCGTCGTCGAGGCCGGCGAGCGGGTGCTCGCCCGGCACCGGCTGCACGCCTCGGGGCACCTGCTCGGCCCGACGGAGGCGCGGCGGCGGTGGACGCTGCCCGAGCCGGTGGCGGTGACCGTCACCGACCGGCGAATCGCGTACGTCGGCGGCGGGCCGCAGCTCGCCCTGGTCGACGGGGTCGGTGACGGCGCGCGGCACCGCCGGGGCGTCCGGCTGCCGGGCCTGGTCAGCGGCCAGATCCGCTGGCAGTGGCCGTCCCGGCTGGAGCTGCTGGCCGCCGGGCCCGCAGAGCCCGCCCGCCTGCTGGTGGTCTGCGACGCGCTGCGCACCATCCAGCAGCCGGCCCTCGGCCTCGCCGGCCCCGCCGGGGAGATCACCGAGCTGACCCGCCGGGTGCGCCGGGCGGCTGCCGGGTTCCGGCTGGCCCACCCCGAGCTGGTGGACCTCTCGCCGCCCGAGCGGGACGTGCTGGCGGTGCGGGCCGGGGCCGGGCCGGGCGCCGGCGAGGTCCGGATCACCCTGCCCGGGTCGCTGCCGGTCGAGTTCCACTCCCGGGACGACTACTACCGGCCGGGACGCTTCGACCGTGGGTGGCACGGGCCCGCAGCCGGCGCAGCATCCGGGCATCGGTGAAGCCGACGGTGCGGGCGGCCGCCTCCACGGTGGCCCCGTGCCCGATGAGGTGCTCGGCGCGTTCCACCCGCAGCAGCTGCTGGTAGCCGAGCGGAGTCAGCCCGGTGGCCCGCCGGAACAGTCGGGTCAGCGTCCGCTCGGCCACCCCGCCGGCGGCGGCCAGGTCGGCCAGCGGCAGCGGCTCGGCGAACCGGCGGTCGATCAGGTCCTGCACCCGGTGCACGGTGTCGGAGAGGTGGGACCGGTGCCGCATCATGGCGCCGGCCTGCGGTTCGTGACCGTTGCGCCGGGAGTGCACGACGAGGGTGCGGGCGATCCGGGCCGCCACCGCCGGCCCGTGCCGGGTGGCCACCAGGTGCAGCGCCACGTCGATGCCGGCGGAGGTACGACCACCAGGTCGTCGCGGGGCAGCTCGCGGCGCGGCAGGCACCATCCCGCCCCGCTGCGGAACGATCCGGCCACCCCGCCGAGGTGCGGGGCGTGGGAGCCCGCGTCAGGCGTCGGGGTTGACCGCGGCGGCCCGGCGGCGGACCTCCAGGGCGGCGGCCTCCTCCAGGGTGGGCGCGGTGCCGCCGAGGTGCACCGGCAGCCACCAGGTGTCGTCGGGGCCGGCGGGCGCGTCGGGGTAGTTCCGCTGGGCCCGGTCGACCAGCGCGCTCAGCCGCGTCTTCAGGTCGACGGTCATCGCGTTGGCGTCCGGGTAGTCGGCCGGGTCCATCGGCTCGCCGATCAGGATGGTGATCGGGGTGTGCCGGCGGTTGAGGGTGCGCGGCCGGCCCTTGGTCCAGAGCCGCTGGGTGCCCCAGAGCGCCATCGGCAGCACCGGCACACCGGCCTCGGACGCCATCCGGGTGGTCCCGCTCTTGAGTTCCTTGACCGTGAACGACCGGCTGATCGTGGCCTCCGGGAAGACGCCGACCACCTCACCGCGCTTCAGTGCGCTGACCGCCGTCGCGTACGACCCGGCGCCCGCCCGCCGGTCCACCGGGATGTGCCGCATGCCCCGCATCAGCGGGCCGGACACCTTGTGCGTGAAGACGGACTTCTTGGCCATGAACCGCACCAGCCGCTTCGACTCCTGCGCGCCCAGCCCGCAGAAGATGAAGTCGAGGTAGCTGACGTGGTTGCTCGCCAGCACCGCCCCGCCCGTACGCGGGACGTGGTGGGCGCCCTCGATGGTGATCTTCAGGTCGAGGACCCGGAACATCGTCTTGGCGGCGGCGATCACGGGCGGGTACACGAGTTCCGGCATGGCGCGAACTTACCCTGCCAGGCTGCACCCCATGCCGACCCGCCGGGCCACCGTGTCCGGCCGGCGGCGCCCGGTCCGCCCGGTCGCCGCCGGCCCCGCGCACGCGGACCGCGCTAGTCGGTGAGCCGGTGCATGTCCAGGCGGCCCCGGGCGAACGCGTCGACACGACCCCACCGGCCCGGGATGTCCAGCACCTCGATGCGGCCCATCCCGATCGGCAGCCGGGGCTCCACCGCGAGGTGCCCCTCGTGCGGCTCCAGGCCGAGCATCGTGCGCAGCAGCAGCAGCGGCGTGCCGGTCGACCAGGCCTGGGGGCTGCACGCCGTCGGGTACTCCACCGGGAACTTGGTCAGCTCGCGGGGGTAGCCCCCGAACGCCTCCGGCAGCCGCCCCTCGAAGTAGGTGGCCGCGTCGAGGATGCCGCTGGCGATGACCGCCGCCTCCTCGGCGAAGCCGTACCGGCGCAGGCCCCAGGCGATGAACGAGTTGTCGAACGGCCAGATCGTGCCGTTGTGGTAGCCGATCGGGTTGTAGCGGACCTCGCCCTCGGCCAGCGTCCGCACCCCCCAGCCGGTGAAGAGCCGGGGACCGACCAGGTGCTCGGCGATCTTCTCGGCCCGGTCGTGGTCGACGATGCCGCTCCAGAGCAGGTGACCGATGTTGGAGCTGAGCACGTCGCACTGGCGGCCGTCCGGGTCCAGGGCCAGGGCGTAGTACTGGCCGTCCTCCACCCAGAAGTCCCGGTTGAACCGCTCCTTCAGCTCCGCCGCCTCCCGCTCCAGCCGGTCGGCGAAGTCCGGGTCACCCCAGAACTCGCGGGCCAGGCGGGCGGCCCGCAGCTTCGCGTCGTACGCGTACCCCTGCACCTCGCAGGTGGCCCGGGGGAACGGCGGCAGCGTGCCGTCGCGGTAGGAGATGGAGTCCCAGGAGTCCTTCCAGCACTGGTTCTCCAGGCCGGTGTCGGTGTTGCGCCGCTCGTACCAGATGTAGCCGCTGCCGACCAGGTCGGCGTAGTCGTCGATCCACCGCAGCGCGGCCCGGCACTCCCGCTCCAACTCCATGACCAGCCCGGTGTCCCCGCTCCACTGCTCGTACTCGTCGAGCAGCACCAGGAACAGCGGGGTCGCGTCCACCGACCCGTAGTACGGCGAGTGCGGCTGCTCCTCGAAGGCGGCGGTCTCGCCGTAGCGCATCTCGTGCAGGATCCGGCCCGGGTCCTCGTCGCGGAAATCGTCGAACCGGGTGCCCTGGAGGGAGGCCAGGATCCGCAGCGTGGTCTTCGACAGCTCCGGCGTGAACGGCAGCGTCTGCAGGCAGGTCAGGATGCTGTCGCGGCCGAACATGGTCATGAACCAGGGCAGGCCGGCGGCCGGCAGCGACGCCCCGCCGAGGGAGAGCGGCGAGAATCGCAGCGCGGCCAGGTCGATCAGGCTGCGCCGGTACGTCGAGGCGACCCGGTCGTGCTGGCTGTTGACCTTGGGGGCCCTGGCGATCCACTCCTCGAGGTCGTGCTGGAGCGCGAGCCGCTCGGTGGTGTGTGCCCGCAGGCCCATCCGCAGGTCCCGCCCGCCCGGGGAGAGCGCCATGGTCTTGACGTCGATCTCGGACTCCCACCGCTCGTTCGGCTGGAGGTGGATCGAGTAGGCGAAACCCTTGCGGTCGTACCGCGGCGCCGGGGACGCGGAGATCAACGTCTCCCGGATGAAGTTGCCCCGCCGGTAGCCCAGGCGCAGCCGGTCCGACTCGACCTCCGTGTAGATCTCGCCCTTCTTGTTGAGGATCTCGTCCTTGACCTGGAACAGGTCGGCGAAGTCGGACGCCGCCTCCATCCTGATCTCCAGGTCGATCGGCTTCTCGTCGTGGTTGAGGATGGTGAGCGTCTCCCGGAAGCTCCCCCCCACCGCCCGTTCCCGGATGATCGACAGCTTCGCGTCCACGTAGTGCGTCGCCATCCCCGGCACGAGGAAGAAGCGGGCCTCGTAGTACTGGAGGTCGTCGTACGACAGGGGGGTGAGCCGGTCGCCGTTCACCGTCAGCACCCACGTCGACAGGTAGCGGGTGTCCAGGGAGAAGAACCCGGTCGGCTCGCTCGGTGTCGCCTCGATGTCCCCGGTGTCCTCCGACACCACGAAGGTGCTGCCGTCCAGGATTCGGACCGTGTTGCTCTGTGCCATCACCGCACCTCCCGATGGACCTCGAAATGCCGGCGTGGTCCGCGGGCGTCCGGATGGCCGGGGAAGAGCCGCTCCAGCTGCACCACCAGTCGGAGGTCCCCGCTCACCGTCATGTCCCCCCGCAGCAGCGCCGCCACCCCGTGCTCGCGGCCGGCGGCGAGTTCCTCGAAGAGGCCGGGGCTGGTGCCGACCACCGTGTCGGCCTCCTGGTCCTCCCGGCTCACCTGCAGGTGCCCGTGGTCGATCCGCACCAGCCAGTGCGTCGTGTGCGCCCCCTCGTGCAGGTCCAGGCGCAGGGTCCCGGAGGACTTCGCCAGCAGGGGGTCGTACCCCCGCCGGTCGAGGTCCTCGAAGAACCTCGTCGTCGCGTCCACCATCGGGTCATCTCCTCCCCGTCGGTCAATGTCCCGAGCAGGGGGTCCCCGTCCGGTGCCGGGCCAACCTCGCCCGGATGGGGTGAGCCGCCCACCCGGGAGGCCCGCGTCGCGGCGGCCCCGGCCTGGCCAGTCGTGCCCGGCCCCGGGGGCCGGCGCGTCGCTCACGCCGCCACGCCGGCTCCCGCTGGGGAAGCCGGCGCGCCGCGGCGGACGGTCAGTTGTTCGGTTCGTCGGCGCTGATGTCGGCGAGCACCGACTGCGGTTCCCGCTCCACCGCGAGGTCACCCATGGAGACCAGGCCGACCAGCCGCCCGTCGTCGATGACCGGCAACCGGCGGACGGCGTAGGTCCGCATCAGGTCGGCGGCGGCCACCGCGTCGTCGTACTGGCTCACCGTGATCACGTCCTTGCTGGTGACCCGGTTGAGCGGCGTCGAGTTCGGGTCCATGTTCTCGGCCACGCCCCGGACCGTGATGTCCCGGTCCGTCACGATGCCGATGACGTCGTCGCCGTCGGTCACCACCACGTCGCCGATGGCGCTGTCGCGCATCTCCTGCGCTGCGGCGGTCAGCGTGTCGTTGCCGTCCATCGTCACCAACCGGGTCGTCATGAACTCTCCGACCGTTGTCATGGTGCTCCCCTCTCGGTGTCGGCACCGCCGTCTACCCGCCGACCGGACGGGGTAACGCGACGCGCCTCGGGCGAGCCCGGGTCAGGTGCGGGGCGGGATGCCGTAGAGGCGCTCGACGTGCAGCCGGAGCACGAGGCGTCCCTCGGCGACCATCGCCCGCCGGTAGTCGGCCCAGTCCGGATGCTCCCCCTGGATCGCCCGGTAGAGGTCCACCAGCTCCGCCACCGTCGCGTCGTCCGGGTCGCCGGCCACCGGCGTCAGCTCGGCGCGGGCCTCCGCGACCGCGTACGCCCAGCCGTCGTCACTGCTGACGTGGAACGAGGCGCGCTGGTCCCGGCGCAGGTTGGCGGTCTTGGCCCGGCCGTCGGTCACCGAGACGCGGATCAGGGCCGACGCGCTGTCGAAGGCGTAGATGACCGTGGAGAGCTGCGGGCGCCCGTCCCGCTTGAGCGTGGCCAGCACCCCCAGCCGGTGGCCGGCGATCAGCTCCGTCAACGCCCGCTGGGTCTCGTCGTCCGCCACGGCAACCTCCGCTCGACCGGTCACGGCGTTCCCATCGAACCACGGCGGACACCCGCCCGCGCCCGCCCGCCTGCCGTACGCCGACGGGTCCCACCGACGGACCCGACGCGCCCCCCGCCGGCTCCGGCGGGGGGGGGCCCGGAAAGGCACGTCGGTCAGTGGCGCTCGGCGGCGACCAGCTCGGCGAGCTGCACCGCGTTGAGCGCGGCGCCCTTGCGCAGGTTGTCGTTGGAGCAGAACAGGGCGAGGCCGTGCTCGACGGTCTCGTCGGCGCGGATCCGCCCGACGTAGGTCGGGTCCTGCCCGGCGGCCTGCAACGGGGTCGGCACGTCGGCGAGCGCCACGCCGGGGGCGCCGTCGAGCAGCTCGCGGGCCCGCTGCGGGGTGATCGGGCGGGCGAAGCGGGCGTTGATCTGGAGCGAGTGGCCGGTGAACACGGGCACCCGGACGCAGGTGCCGGAGACGCGCAGCCCGGGGATCTCCAGGATGCGGCGGCTCTCGTTGCGCAGCTTCTGCTCCTCGTCGGTCTCGAAGCTGCCGTCGTCGACGATCGAGCCGGCGAGCGGGAGCACGTTGAACGCGATCGGCCGGGCGAAGGAGCGGGGGGCCGGGAACTCCACGGCCGCGCCGTCGAAGGCGAGGTCGGCGGCGTGCTCGGCGACCTTGCGGACCTGCTCGTCGAGCTCCGCGACGCCGGCCAGGCCCGCGCCGGAGACCGCCTGGTACGTCGAGACGACCAGGCTGACCAGCTCCGCCTCGGCGTGCAGCGGGCGCAGCACGGGCATCGCGGCCATCGTCGTGCAGTTCGGGTTGGCGATGATCCCCTTGGGGCGTACGGCGGCGGCGTGCGGGTTGACCTCGGCGACGACCAGCGGCACCTCGGGGTCCATCCGGAACGCCGAGGAGTTGTCGATGACGACGGCCCCGGCGGCGGCGACCCGCGGCGCGAGCTCCTTCGCGGTGCCCTTGCCGGCGGAGAAGAGCACGATGTCGAGCCCCGAATAGTCGGCGGTGGCCGCGTCCTCCACGGTCACCTCGCCGTCCCGCCAGGGCAGGGTACGCCCGGCCGACCGCGCCGAGGCGAACAACCGCACCTGCTCCGCCGGGAACTCCCGCTCCGCCAGCACCTGCCGCATCACGCCACCGACCTGGCCGGTGGCCCCCACAATGCCGATCCTCATGCCCGCGAGGCTACCCACCCCGGCGACCCGGCCGGGAACGCTTTCCCACCGACCGGGGCCGGCAGCGGCCCCGCCCGGCGGTGGCCGTCGTCACCCGAGCCGGCCGCCGGGACGGAACGACGGCGCCGGACGGGCCGGTGGGACGGGAGGATCGTGGGCCGGCGGGGCGGCTCGCCGGAGCATCCACGTCGGCCGCCCGGTCACGGCCACGGCGCCGGGCCGGGGGCGGCGCGACCGAAGTCACACCGCCCCGGCCGCTCAGGAGGCGGGCTCGACCAGCTCGCCCAGGCCGGTGGCGACGAGTTCGTCGCGGATCACCGCGGCGTCGCCCTCCACCACGAGGGCCAGTTCCTCCGGGCGCAGGTGCGCGGCGGCCGCCGCCGAGACCTCCGCCACGTCGGCGGCGAGCAGCGACTCCCGCAGCCGAGCGTGGTAGTCGTCCGGCAGGTCGTGCACGACCAGGGTGGTCAGCGCGGAGGCGATCGCCCGGGGGGTCTGCAGCTCGACCGAGAGCTGCCCGGCCCGCCAGGAGCGCGCGACCGCCAGCTCCTCCTCGGTCACCCCGGTCTCCCGGGTACGGGTGATCTCCCCGACCGCCTCGACGACGGCCGGCGCGGTGACCGCCGTCTGCACGCTGGAGCTGACCCCGAACCGGCCGAACCGGCGGGCCGAGGCGAAGTCGCCCCGGATGCCGTACGTGTAGCCGCGCACCTCGCGGATCAGGTGGTTGAGCCGGGAGGTGAACGCCCCGCCGAGCACCGTGCCGGCGAGCGTCATCGGCACGTGGTCGGGGTGGGCGCGGTGCGGCGAGGGGTGGCCCAGCCGCAGCGTGGACTGCACCGAGCCGGGCCGGTCCACCAGGATGATCCGCCGGCCGGAACGGGTCGGCACCTCGATCGGGCCGCCCCGGTCGACCGGCCCGCCGCCGGTGCCGGCGAACGCCGCCGCGCCGAGCGCGTCCAGGTCCAGCCGGTCCAGGTCACCGGCGACGATCAGCGTGCCGGGGCGGATGAACCACTCGGAGTGGAAGACGGTGACGTCCTCGACGTCCAGCGCGGCCACCGACTCCGGGTCGCCGTAGAGGGGGCGGCCCCAGCGGTTCCCGGCGCCGAACAGGTCCGCGCGCAGCGCCGCGTCGGCCCGCGGGCCGGGGTTGGCCCAGTCCATCCGCAGCGCGGTCGCCTCGTCGTCGCGGACCCGCCGGACGTCGTCCGGGTCCAGCTTCGGGGTGCGCACCGCCTCGGCGAGCAGCTCCACGGCGGCGCTCAGCCGCTCCACCGGCACCTGCACGCTGACCTGGAAGGAGTCCCAGTCCAGCCCGATCACCAGCTCGGTGCCGAGCCCCTCGATCGCCAGCGCGTACGCCGTCGCGTCGCGCTGCGCGGTCCCCTCCTCCAGGGCCTTGGCGAGCACCGCGCCGAGCCCCTCCTTGCCGGTCGGCTCGTGGCCGGCGCCCGCGTCGAGCAGCAGCAGCGCCACGGCCAGGTTCTGCCCGGGCAGGTGCGCGGCGACCACCTGACCACCCGCCACCGTGCGGCGGACCACCTGCGGGAACCGGTACGGGCGGGCGGCACCCGGCCCGGGACGGTCAGCGATCAGCGTCATCAGGGCTTCTCCTCGGGCAGGTAGGTCAGGGTCACCCGGTCGGCGGCGGCGAGCACCTCGGCGGCGGCCTCGGCGATCTGCTCGGCGGTCACCGCGAGCCAGGCCGGCAGCCGCTCCGCGGCCTTCGCCGGGTCGCCGAACTGGGTGGCGTAGCGCCCCAGCGTGTCCGCCCGGCCGTCCACGGTGGACATCTGCCGCCACCAGGAGGTGCTCAGCAGGGACTTGGCCCGGTCCAGCTCGGTGGCGGTGACCGGGACGGTGACCAGCTCGTCGACCACCTCGGCCAGCCCGGCGGCCAGCCGTTCGGCGCTCACCCCGGGGCGAGCCGTGGCGGTGGCGATCAGCGGCGCGGGGGCGTGCGCCAGGTCCACCCCGTACGCCCCGACCAGGTCGGGCTGGGCGATCCGCTCCCCGTCGGCGAGGCGCTGGTAGAGGCGGCTGCCCCGGCCGCTGCCCAGCACGGTGGCGAGCACCGTCACCACGTCGTAGCCGGGGCTGCCGAAGGGGTGGGTGCGGTGCGCGACGTAGACGCGCGGCGCCGGCACGTCGGCGGTGACCGTCTCCACGGCCGGCCGGCCGGTCGCCGGGACGCTCCGGCCGTCCGGCGCGGGCGGGATCTCCGCGCGGGGCGGGATCGCGCCGAAGTACTTGTCGGCCAGCGCGAACACCTCGGCGGCCGAGGCGTCGCCCACCACGGTGAGCACCGCGTTGTTGGGCGCGTAGTAGGTCCGGTGGAACGCCTGGAAGGTGTCCAGGTCGGCGGCGTTCAGGTCGGCCATCGACCCGATCGTGGCGTGGTGGTAGGGGTGCCCGGGCGGATAGAGCAGCGGCAGCAGCCGCAGCCAGGCGTCGCCGTAGGGCACGTTGTCGTAGCGCTGGCGCCGCTCGTTCTTGACCACGTCCCGCTGGTTGTCCAGCGTCTCCTGGGTCAGCGCGGGGACCAGGCCGCCCATCCGGTCCGCCTCCAGCCACAGCGCCAGTTCCAGGTGCTCGGCGGGGACGGTCTCGAAGTAGTTGGTGCGGTCCGGATTGGTGGTGGCGTTGAGGGAACCGCCCGCGCCCTGTACCAGCTTCATGTGCTCGGTCTTCGCCACGTTGGCCGAGCCCTCGAACATCAGGTGCTCGAAGAGGTGGGCGAAGCCCGTCTGCCCCGCGGGTTCGTGCCGGGAGCCGACGTCGTACCAGAGGTTCACGGCGACCGCGGGGGCGGTGCGGTCCTCACTCACCACCACGCGCAGGCCGTTGTCCAGTCGGGTGGTCTCGATGGGCCAGGGGTAACCGCTGTCGGGCATGGCACGACGCTATCCGATCAGGTGCGCGAGAAGGGGACGCGCCGCACGTGGGGAGGCATCGACCGTCGGCGGCCGGGTACCGGGGGAGGATGCCGCCTGCCGCCACCGTGACCGACCGGGCCGCCGTCGCGGTCGACCGCGCGACCGCCGCCCTGACCCGGCTGCGCCGGGCCCGCCTGCTGCACCCCGCGGGCCGCTCGTTCGCGGGCGAGGTGGTCGTCTGGGGTACGCCGGGACCGCCGACCGGGGTGCCGCTGCTGGACGACCCGGGTCGCTTCCGGGCGACCGTCCGGCTCTCCAAGGGCGTGCCCACCCCCGGCGGCTGGCCGGACGTGCTGGGGCTGGCCGTGCGGCTGCACCTCGACGCCGGCCGGCCGTTCGACCTGCTGGTCAGCTCCAGCGGGGCCGCGCCGCTGCTGCGGAACCTGCCGCTGCCCCGGCGGCGCTTCGCGGGGACGTACAGCACGATCATGCCGTTGCGCGCGGGCCGGCGGCGGCTCTTCCTGGCCGCCCTGGCCGACCCGGAGTCGCCCGACCTGGGCCGCAGCCTGGCCGAGGTGGCCGCCGCGGCCCGGGCGGACGCGCCGCGCCTGGTGCTCGCGGTCGCGTCCGCCGTCGGGCCGTGGCGGCCGTTCGGCCAGGTCGTCCTCGGTGCCCAGCTCAGCGCCCGGGAGGACGCCGCGCTGGCGTTCGACCCGATCGGCAACCTGCCGCCCGGACTGCGGGCGGTCGGCCCGATCGCCTGGCTGCGGGAGCACACCTACCGGGGCTCCCGACGGGCCCGGGGCGCCGTGGCTCAGTCGGGGGGTTCGATGGGGGTCACCGTCTGATCGGAGGTACGCCGCTCCAGCACGGTGTCCGGGGCGGCGTTGCGGTCCTCCTCCCGGATGTCGGACTCGGCGAGGATGGCTTCCGCCTGCGCCCGGGGGTCGTCGCTGCCGACCGCCGCCTCCTCGGGCAGCAGGTGGGCGCGGGACTCCACCCGTTCCTGGTCGCTCTGCTCGTGACTCATGACCGCCCACATACCCCGCCGCCGCCTCCGCCACGCCGCATGATCGCGCCGGCCCGGCGAAAGGGCCGCCCGCACCGGGCGGAGGTGGACCGGTCCGCAGGTGGAGGCGGGTCGGCACGGGTGGGGGCGGGCCGGTCAGGAGCGGAACGGGCCGCGCACCTCGTAGGTGACGCCCCCGGAGGAGGAGCCGGACGTGCCGCGCTGCGACGAGAAGTAGAACCGGCTGCCGTCGGGCGAGAACGCCGGCCCGCAGATCTCCGACGAGGACTGGCCGGTGATCCGCAGGAACGGGGCGACCACCCCGGCCGGCGTGATCACGTTGATCTCCATGTTGCCGCCGTCCTCGGCGACGTAGAGGTCGCCCGAGCGGGCCCCGGTGATGTTGTCCACCCCGGTCAGCGGCGCCGTCCCGGTGACGAGCGAGTCGTCGTACGCCAGGTCGATGCGCTGGTTGACCGCGTCGTAGGCCCAGACCCGGTTGTCGCCCTTGGTGGTGAACCAGCAGGTGCCGTCGGCGTACCAGCAGCCCTCGCCGCCGTTGAACTTCTTCGCGCCCGCGACCTGGTTGCGGGTGAGCGTGGGCGAGCCGTCCGGGTCGGGCACCCGCGCCCAGCTCACCGGGCCGCTGGTGCCCGTGCCGGCGACCAGCACCTCCAGCGTGCCGGCGGAGAGGTCGCCCCAGGTGGTCGGCCGGAACCGGTAGAAGCAGCCGCTGGTCTCGTCCTCCGTGAGGTAGACGACCCGGCGGTCCGGGTCGCAGGCGGCGGCCTCGTGGTTGAAGCGCCCCATGGCGGCCCGCCGCACCCCGGCCCGGTCGCCCTGCGGGTACGTCTCGTAGACGTACCCCCGGCTGACCTCCTCGCCGGAGAGCCAGGTCCCCCACGGCGTCGCGCCGCCCGCGCAGTTGCGGTTGGTGTTCGACAGGATGCGGTACGCCGACACGACGCGGCCGTCGGCGTCGAAGCGCACCGCGGACGCCCCGCCGGTGGTGAGGATCTCGGAGTTCGAGACGTAGATCCAGCCGGTGCCGGCGACGAAGCAGGCGCCGCCGTCGGGCGCGTCGTGCCAGGTGTACGACGTGCCGGGCACCGCCTGCCGGGAGCGGGCGATCACCCGGCTGGTGAAGCCGGCGGGCAGTTGGATGCCGTTGGCGTCGGCCGCGCCGAGCGGCCCGTAGGGGCTGGCACCGGGCTGAGCAGGGGCGGCGTGGGCGGCGCCGGCCCAGAGACTGCCGGAGAAGGCGGCGGCGCCGCCGAGGACGGTGGCGCGCAGGACGGTACGACGGTCCATCGGGAACCTCCGGGGAGCAGCGGTCGGTGTCGACGAAACTACCGCCACAGACATCGACGAAGGTGAACGCGAGGCGAGCCTTTCCCGACGACCGGGTGGACCTTCCCGCACGGTCGGGTACGCTGGGCCGCGTGACGCGTTCGTATCGATGGTTTAGGCAGCCGGCTCGCACGCCGGTGACTTCACCATGATCTGACGTCACCACATTCGAGCCGGCCGGGCAGGAGCTCTCGTTCCTGCCCTTTTGCGTACGAGCAGCCGGCTCGACCCGGGCACCGGCCCCGGGGCACGGTCGGCGGAAGGATTCCCACCGTGACGACCCCGGAGACCGTTCGGGTCAGCGACCAGCGGATCGACCGCGTCGTGCCGCTGACCACCCCGGCCCTGCTGCACCACGAGCTGCCCCTCGACGACACGCTCGCCTCGGCCGTGCTGGCCGGGCGACGCGCGGTCGGCCGCGTGCTGGACGGCGCCGACGACCGCCTGCTGGTGGTGGTCGGCCCGTGCTCGGTGCACGACCCGGCCGCCGCGCTGGAGTACGCCCACCGGCTGCGCGACGCCGCCGCCCGGGTGGCCGACGACCTGCTGGTGGTGATGCGGGTCTACTTCGAGAAGCCGCGCTCGACGGTGGGCTGGAAGGGCCTGATCAACGACCCCGGGCTGGACGGCTCCGGCGACGTCAACACCGGCCTGCGTACCGCCCGCGCGCTCCTGCTCGACGTGCTGCGCCTGGGGCTTCCCGTCGGCTGCGAGTTCCTCGACCCGATCACCCCGCAGTACATCGCCGACACGGTGGCGTGGGGCGCGATCGGCGCGCGGACGGTGGAGAGCCAGGTGCACCGGCAGCTCGCCTCCGGCCTGTCGATGCCGATCGGCATGAAGAACCGCCCGGACGGCAGCATCGGCACCGCCGTGGACGCCATCCGGGCCGCCGGCGTACCGCACGTCTTCCCCGGCATCGACTTCTCCGGCACGCCGGCGATCCTGCACACCCGGGGCAACGCGGACGGGCACCTGGTGCTGCGCGGCGGGGGCGGCCGGCCGAACTACGACGCGGAGTCGGTGGCCGGCGCCCTGGAGCTGCTGCGCGCGGCCGGCCTGCCCGAACGCGTGGTGATCGACGCGAGCCACGCCAACAGCGGCAAGGACCACCGCAACCAGCCGAGGGTGGCCGCCGACGTGGCCGCCCAGCTCGACGCCGGCCAGCGCGGCATCGTCGGGATCATGCTGGAGAGCTTCCTGCTCGCCGGCCGCCAGGACCTCGACCCGACCCGCGAGCTGACGTACGGCCAGTCGGTCACCGACGCCTGCATCGGCTGGGACACCACGGAGGAGGTGCTCACCCACCTGGCCGCCGCCGTCCGCACCCGCCGCCGCGCCCCGGCCCCCACC